>NZ_JAWOWF010000013.1:0-103529 GCF_033340295.1 Vibrio sp. 1401 | reverse complement strand
GCCTGATATCGACTCACTTCTTCCCTGGAACTTCTCCCACACATAAAAAAGCGCCCGTGTGTTCATGGGGCGCTTACCCTCAAAGCCAGACTCTCTGGCTAGCGCCAGTCTACTGCTCGAGATAGCTGTCCACAACTCTCTTTACCAGATCGGCATTTATTAATTATTTAATAAATAACAAGAAAGACACTAGCACACTTGCTGAAAAGTAAGTGTCAGTTTGGATTGAAACTCATCAGGAATCGAAAATGGTCCGCAGTCGACTTGTTGATCTAGTGAAAGCCGAATTACCTAGCGCCAAATCGTTCGCTAGTATAAAAATGTAGCCTATCGCACTTCTGGTCGAGTGCTAACGAACTTATGATGCATATGTCATTAGCAGTGCAATTTTAAGTTTATCAATTAGCTAAAGTTTCCCACCTTAACTGTCAGTAAGCTTGCTGTGTTTGAGACGATCTCGACATGACTAGTGTATAAATAGTATGGAGGTTCAAAGTGAAGGCAAGGCAAATTTCCTTACTAAAAATATTGTTTCTGTAATTTTATTTCAGGATTATCGAAACCATCATAAGGATAATTCGAACTAATCTTAATCCATGCTCCTTCAGTTACATTTGCTTTCTTTTACTCACTTCTCGCGACTATTAGTGGCATTTTGAGACAATTTCCTACACTCCTTTCTTTGTCTTAGTTGATATAAATCATTGTTAGAAGAAAACAGAATCACCTGTATTTCTCGATACATGAATCCAAACTGCCCGACTTTTCGTAACTAAATTACAGATAGACACGATTTTTAGTATGGCACGTTTTTGAGGAACCAAGATGTTAGATACCCTCATGCTGTCGCGGATCCAGTTCGCGGCCAATATCAGCTTTCACATTCTCTTCCCGACCATCACCATCGCGTTGGCATGGATGTTGGTGTTTTTCAAGTGGCGATATAACCGCACACAAGCCCCCGTATGGCTCGATGTTTATTACTTCTGGGTCAAGATATTCGCTCTCACTTTCGCCTTGGGTGTGGTATCCGGCATTACGATGAGTTTCCAGTTTGGTACCAACTGGCCAGGCTTTATGGAACGAGTCGGAAACGTAGCTGGACCATTGCTCGGATACGAAGTGATGACCGCCTTCTTTATGGAAGCCACCTTCCTGGGTGTAATGCTTTTTGGGCGAGGACGAGTACCGGAATGGGTTCATACTCTCGCCACCGTTCTGGTTGCTGTTGGGACAAGTATGTCCGCATTTTGGATTCTGGTGCTTAACAGCTGGATGCACACACCAAGTGGCTATGAAGTGATTGACGGCATTGTTCATGTGACCAGTTGGAAAGAAGTCATTTTCAATCCTTCTTTACCGTACCGTCTTCTACACACGCTATTAGCATCGGCGCTGACTGCCAGCTTCTTGATTGCAGGTATCTCGGCTTATCAAATAATGAAAAAGTCAGATCACCGCTCAGCCAAACTTGGCCTAAAAGTCGCGCTGTTCGCGGCGGCTGGGTTCATCCCGGTACAAATCTTTGTCGGTGACCTTCACGGGTTAAACACGCTTGAACATCAACCTGCAAAAATTGCAGCAATGGAAGGCGTGTGGGAGACCGAGCAAGGCGCGCCCCTTCTTCTGTTTGCGATGCCAAATGAAGAAACTCGCAGCAATGATTTTGAAGTTGGCATCCCGAAGTTAGCGAGTTTGATTCTTACTCATGACTTAGACGGAGAAATCCGAGGACTTAACGAGTTTGCACCTGATCACCCGCCAGTGAAGCCCTTGTTCTTTGGTTTCCGCGTGATGGTTGGTGTAGGTGTTCTTATGCTGCTGGTTAGCTGGTATGGCGCGGTGAAGCTAGCACGCAAAAAAGCGCTACCTAAACCTTACCTGTACACAGTGTTAGCTATGACGTTCTCTGGTTGGATAGCCACACTGGCGGGTTGGTATGTTACTGAGATTGGTCGACAGCCTTGGTTGGTCAGCGGTGTATTGCGCACATCAGAAGCTGTCACCACGGTTGCGAGCAGCAGTGTGATGACTTCGCTCATTATGTACTTGGCCATTTACGCAGCATTGCTGGTTGCGTACATCCATACCCTGTTCTATTTGGCGCGCAAAGACGTTGCAGCCCATGAAGTCCCACTGACACAACAAGAGGCCTAATCATGCTCGACTATCTACCAGAAATATACCTTCTGCTGCTTGGTTTCTCGGTCTTTATGTATGCCGTGCTCGACGGCTACGACCTTGGCGTCGGCATCCTATTGCCAAGTGATAATGAAGCGCAACGTGACCGAATGATAGCGTCTATCGGCCCTTTCTGGGACGCAAATGAAACGTGGTTGGTGTTAGCCGTCGGTATTCTGCTGATTGCCTTTCCTACTGCCCATAGCTTGATTTTGACGGAGCTTTATATGCCGACCGCTATCATGCTTATCGCACTGATCATGCGTGGCGTAGCGTTCGACTTCCGCGCCAAAGCGAACTCGGATCATAAACCTCATTGGGATTGGTGCTTCAGAATTGGCTCGTTAGTCACCGCGCTAACCCAAGGTTACATGGTTGGTCGTTACATCATGGGATTTGAGCAATCAACAGAAGCATTTGGCTTTGCATGGTTAAGCGCACTTTGTGTAACGGCGGCGTATGTTTACATCGGTGGCGCATGGTTGGTACTGAAAACGGAAGGTGATTTGCAAATACGCTCGGCGCGTTGGTCTCGCCGTGCTGGTTGGTTAGCAGCCTTAGGAATCTTGGTGGTTAGCGTTGTAAACCCAATTGTAAATCAACAAGTTGCCTTGCGTTGGTTCAGCTTCCCAGAAATCTTGTTGCTTGCCCCAGTTCCGCTAATTGTATTGGCAACCATCTTCCTAGTTGATCGCTATTTGCGTCAGGTTCCAATGGTGAATGATCTGGGTGTGCGTTGGCCTTTCTTTGGTGTCACCGTCATTTTCGCGTTGAGCTTTCTCGGTCTTGCGTATAGCTTCTTCCCAGAAGTTGTGCCGGGGTTGATGACCGCACAACAAGCGGCCTCCTCACCTGCGACATTAATAATCGTGGGCTACGGTGTGATGATTGTTATGCCGGTGATATTGCTTTACACCTTTGTGGTATACCGGATCTTCAAAGGCAAAGCGACAGAACTTAGCTACAAGTAGGAAAGGGAATTCCTCAACAAAGCGCCGCTGCTCATGCGGCGTTTTTTTTGCAGTACTCAACGACTAAAGTATCTACCCAAGGCGACTGAGTGGGAACGCTGAGAGAATGTAGCGGCAGCCAGTAGTTTGTTCCTAACTAGAACGAGATAACCGTTTCTCAACTATAGCGATACAGGCACAAAAACAGAAAGAATATTTGATGTTACAAAAGGTAGACCGCCACTTTAAAACGCTTTGAGTATTTTTTGCGCTCAATGAGGTGCAAGTATACTTATGCTTTTTATGACTTGTGAACACTCAATTGCATGTTATGTTGCTGTTGAAATAGTACATGAAATAAGGACAAGAACATGAAGATAAGATGCAAAACGACGCAAAGCATTGAAAAATTTAACCCTGATGACCTCAATCTAAACACAGATCTCTTTGGTATGATTGCTGTTGTATTCGTGTTCATGGCTGTTTTGCTTAGCATCTAGTAGCACTACGTTCATTCTTGTGGCCGTATTCATACCTCATGTGATATGGGTGCTAAATTCTAGATTAAAGCGGATGTGCTAACCCGCACCAATCAGATTATGGCTGCCTCTGTATAGCATCTTCAATTTTGGCGTTGTATAGAGGTGAGATGTGAATAGTTGGCTTGTAGATAGAATGGCGCTTGCACCTTGAGCACTCTTGTGTACTTTCAATGACGCATTACTTTAGTGTAGATACGAAAAAAGGCCTGATAAATCAGACCTTTTAGAATGTGGCGGTGAGTGAGAGATTCGAACTCTCGATTGCAAGCTACCATGTTTAAAACATTAAAAATCAACAAGTTAAATATAAGCTAGTTTCCTATTTTGTACCAGATTTTTGTACTACGCTTCTTTCATGCCTTCCTTAAGACTTATGTTTCATATAGATTAAAACTATGCACCTCACCATGCAGGCAAAACATTAAGCTTAACCTGGTCAATATGAAGGATTCTTTAACATGATTACATTTATTTTTGGGGCGGGAGCAAGCTACGGCTCTGGACGCTGTACCCCCAACAACCCACCTCTTGGAAACTACCTGTTTAATGACCTAGTAAAATTAGACGGAGCTTTCTCTAGATTAGATAAAACAACACAGAAAGTCTTTATAGACGAAGGGTTTGAAGCGGGAATGGCAAAAGTGCCTGACGACAACCGAATAATAAATCCAATTCAAAAAGAGCTAGCTTGCTATCTATCTTCATTTTCAATAACAGATGAAAATGCCTATGTGAGATTATTTAATAAGCTAAAAAGCAACATCAATGATATCAACATAGTAACCCTCAACTATGACTTATTGATTGAACAAGCTCTTTGGTCTAGAGGATTTCAAGTTGACTATAATTGTGAAGGAAATGGGGTAAATCTACTCAAACCACATGGCTCTTCAAACTTCTTACCCCAACTAGATGGATTGCAGATGAGTGGTAATATTATGACAGGAGTAGGGGCATACGTTGAAGGGCTAAAGACTGAGGCAGTTCAAACGCACAATGAAATAAAAAACTGGTGCAACAATCCAAAGCATGGAGACGTTAGTCCTGTACTCTCGATGTACAACAAAGACAAAAGAATTGTGGTCAATCAAGGACTAATCAAGAGTATCCAAAACAAGTACGCTGATTTGGTAGACTCATCCAGACTTATAGTTCTTGTTGGAATCAAATATATCCCTCATGACGAGCATATCTGAGGTTCACTAACTAAAAGTAACTCCCCTATTTTAGTCGTTGATCCGTATCCTGAAGATACAATTAAATGGGCTGAGACCAATAGTAAAGATCAGGTATCAATTCTACAGAAAGGCTTTGATGCTTCGGTATGGGATATTACAAAAGTTGTTCGTTCTCATCTACAAAATGGTTCGTAGACTCAAATAGATGACTTGCTCTCAACGATGTAGGTTATATCTCTTTGACCCAAAATCATGAAATATGTACCCATTAGGTATACCCAAACGACTACGGTCAAACCTTGATCAAACAGTACCCAATAGGGTTGAATTTGAATTGTGACCACAATAAAATTTCTAACATCTTAGAGTTAAACGGGTACACCTAATGGCACACATAGCTTATCTACGTGTTTCGACCACAAACCAAAATACAGACCGTCAACTTACAGATTCTGGTATCACCTTTGATAAGAGCTTTACAGATAAATGCAGTGGTGGCTCAACTAAACGACCAGCATTAGAAGCTCTTAAAGACTACGTTCGAGAAGGAGATACAATCCACGTTCATAGCATCGACCGCCTAGCGCGTAATTTGGTTGATTTAAAGCAGCTAATAAACGACTGGACTAACCAAGGTGTTAGCGTGAGATTCCACAAGGAAAACCTAAGCTTTAATGCTGGTGGAAGCGATCATATGTCTGAGCTCATGCTGAACATGCTAGGAGCTGTAGCTCAATTCGAGTTAGCAATGATTCAGGAAAGACGTCAGGAAGGCATTGAGAAAGCTAAAGCAGCAGGGAAATATAAAGGTAGACCAACTAACACAACTAACCACCAGCGTATCGCTGAGCTACGTTCACAAGGAATGTCTTTAAGGAAAATAGCAGCTCAAGTAGGAGTCTCTCTTTCAACAGTACAAAGAGCTCTATCAACAAACCTCAAGTAAGTAAAAATCAAAAAACCAAGCGCACATATTGTGTAAAAATAGCTGGGCAGTGCAATCGTGATGGATTCGCATTACCCCGAACCCTCCCCCCTCCTAGGGTTCCAATCAAACCAAAAAGAGAAACATTAATAATCAGTCATAGACCTACAGGTACATAACACACTATGAATCAATTCATGGCAGATAGCAGATTTGCGTATTTAGACCCTCGAACTCTCATACTCGATCCCGCGATGCAAGCCCGTGACGTTGAACTCATAAAAGACAAACGAGTACGTTCAGCGCAAGAGATTAAGCAAGAGAGTCAAAGCAAGGAGATTCTTGAAGACCTTCGTAATGGACAGCCTATAAGGCAGCCTATCACTGTTTTTGTGGTTGATGATAAGTATTACGTAGTGGATGGTTTCCACCGCACTGGAGCTTGTTTGAAGTACCTTGAAGAAAACCCCGATGCTGAATTGATGATTAACTCGTTGATCATAGAAAACCGTACTTACGCTGAGGCATTCTCAGCAGCCCAAGATGTCAATCAAGCGCATGGGGTTGGAGTTACTAAAGATGAAGTAATGCAAGCTCAGTTTCGCAAGCTAATTGTTAACCGAGAGTTTGACCTAAGCGTCTCTCAAGTATGTGAGCTTGTTGGATGTAGTCGTGGTCAGGCTGCACACATTGCTAACGGCTTAAAAGCTTGTAAAGAAGCATTAGGGACTGACATCGAGATGAACGACTTAGAGAGCTTTGTTGAAGGCCTCCAGTTTGGCTTGGAGTCACGTTATTACCTACCCCAAAGCTGCTGGGACTCTAAGGGGTTTCCGAAGATTAGACGCCTCTCAGATGCTTTTAAGGGCAAAGATAATATATCTGACAAAGATGATGAGCAGTGGGAGCAAAAGCAAATTAAAGACGTCTCAAATAGCATCAGCCGCCTCATTGAGTTCTTTGGAGAGGATATCTTCAGGGAAGGTTTAAGAAAGGTCACTAGGGGATCTCAATTAGGTATCTCGATATCTCAACGGAGTAAGTGGCTGGAACAAGCTGGGACTATCGAAGGGAGTATTCAAGATAAAAATAGTGGAAATAAAGCCCCTAACGTAACCGAAAACTACGACTTTTAGAAATAACATTGCGAGCTCGTAAGCCTTATACCACAAGGCCTACGGGCTATTTAAGACCAAAGTGTACACGTGTGAACAGTGGTGAGACTTTAGGTGTACACAACAGTGTAAATACATTAACTAAAAGCTACCAAAGACGTGGGACAGCCAACCTAGGCAAACAGTCTATTGCTTTCTTCTTAGCCTTCATATCAACCGTACCGTATGCTGCACCGATATTAGCCGGAGCGTGACCAGTGATAGCATCACTAACAGAATCAACCACTCCTAGACCACGCAAAACTGTTCTCAAAGAGTGCCTAAACGAGTGTGATGGCTGCTTGGTTATGCCTACCGTCTTGACCTGTTTACTCCACCACTTACCAATAGCACCAGACCTTTTACCGTGTTTGTTTGGCTTGTGCTCAGGGAATAGAAACTCTCCACAGGACGCCACATAATCCAAAAAGCCTAAATCAATGAGGTGCTCATGAATCGGTACTTGTCGAACAGACTTAACGTTTTTTACGTTCTGCTCTTCACCCTCACGAACATAAATAAAGTGAATATCTTCGTCTGATCGTTGTATATCTGAACTTCTGAGTTGAACCATTTCTTCAATCCGAGAACCCGTATACCTGCATAGAAGAGGCACCCAATAACAAGCCATGCCATAAGGCTTACTAGCAGTGACATCAGTGAATATATCTAGCTTAAATAACTGATTGATCTCACTAGGAGTAAAACCTTTAGCTTCCGCTACCGCAGACTTATTCTGTACTTTAGGAAGTGTTACGCCTTTGTACGGGTTGACGTCTATCAGACCAAGCTCAACAGCATAGCCAAATACAGGAGAAGTCTTTCTGAGAATAGTCTTAACGGTTGAAGGAGATATTGTCTCAAGCCCTTTTGTTTTAACAAGCTCAAGCTGCTCAGGTACTGATTTGTTTCTAATCTCTTTAGCTTTAGACTTAGGCAATTGTAACAGGGTATCTTTGTATTTTGAGATATGACCTCTCGTTACATCAGCAACATCTAGATCCCCTATTATCTCTATAAGACGCTCTATCTGAGACTCAACCTCTGCCAAGGATTGAGAAGCTTTGCCATTAATAGATGCAGACTCAAGGTAACGCTTCAATAGGCTCGAAATGGAGTTCTGAGATGGTTTCAAAGCCCTAGACGGTATCTTATCAGGCTTAGACACTGAAAGGGACTCACTAGCGATTGGAGTGGTCACTGGCTCATACCCAAAGTCTCGCTTGTGACGAGCCAAACAGAGAGACTCAACTCGACGGGCGTAATCGTAAAAAGCGTAAACCAAACGTCTATATGAAGCGCTTGTCTCACATACAACTAAACCTTCTATGTTTAGCTGTTCTTCAATGAAATCTTTCAAGCCTTCCAAAAGCTCTTGATATTCCTCTTCAGTAGCTTTTGACGCATCTAGACCACTAAACTCAAATGTGTCAGATAAGCCGAATACGTGGAGACGCTTATCGCCCTCAACGCCATACCATTCATATCGAAGATAGCAATCATAGTTACCATTACCATCAACCTCATCTTTGACACGCAGATACCAACGCTCGGCAATGATCGCGCAATCACGGACATTAAGCTCAATATCAGATGAATTAGATAGCTTTAAATTAGCGAAGTCGATTTGCTTGAGCGCATCATCAAGATGCTGAGGAAATCGCTGCTTTGCTTCAGAAAGGTTTTTCGTTTGAAGAGATTTCTTGAAGACTGTCTTACCGATTATAGGAACCAGCTTTTTTGGGACAGCCATTCTAAAGTAGTAAACACCAGTCTGAGGATGCTTATAAGGACTTGCCATGATGTTCGACATTGTACCTACTCTTTGTACCAGTAGGCAGCTTACATTAAAACACCAAACCCCTGTATTATAAGAAGTTCTTACACTACAAGGGCTTATAGAATGTGGCGGTGAGTGAGAGATTCGAACTCTCGATACGTTGCCGTATACACACTTTCCAGGCGTGCTCCTTCAGCCACTCGGACAACTCACCGAATCAAATTTTGGTTAGCATCATTGGCTAACGAGGCGCTAATTTAATGATTATGTGCCTGATGGTCAAGGCTAAACATAAAAAAAAGCGCCCTTTTCGAATCGATTGCTCACTAAGTAACTAAATTGAGCAAAACTGGGGCATTTAGATGCTTTGAGAATAACCGGGAACACGGAACCAACGGCGGCACATGTCCAAGAAGTACCCATACAACACACCCATGCCACAAGAAATAACAGCGTTACTTGCTACTGCGGTCACAATTTGATCTGTAGACGCGCCAACTGCGAATAAGATACCCGCATAAACTGGAGATTGAAATAGTACATAAGCGACCAGATCAGAGATGTTTTTTATAAAGGAAGACGGTGACACCTTACTACCTTGATGCAGCACCCAATCACGAAAAACCCCATACGGCCAAGCAATGGCGATATTCACTGGAATCGATAGCGTACGCGATGCTAGAGATTGCTCAAATGTCATCCCTGAAATCAAAATCTCGACAATCATCCCTGTGATAAAGCAAAAAACAACCATAGCAAAGGTATCCGCTGCGGCGTGACGAATACAAAATGGTCCACGAGACTTCATTTACAAAACCCTTAAAATCAAACACTGCAATTAATAAAAATAATAAAACTATTAACCACTAAAAAGACACCAAGCCAGTTAATGATGCAATTAGAACACACAAAAACTAGCTTATGGCTCTGTATTTAAAATTAAGTTGTAAATTTATAACCAACTTTTAAAGTAAAAGTAGTTTTTTTCACCAATGACGAGTAAAAACGCCTAAAATCACGTAAAAATGGTACAAAAACACGAATTTCACTTACATAAAAAGGGGCTACGATAATTATTTTGACGTAAAGTTAGAACAAAACTCGGACTGTAAACAGTCACTCCTATAGCTTATGCTACCAAGCTGCGAAAATTCAGAGTATTACCGATATAATCACAGTAGAAGGTCTTGCTGCTTTACTCGTAAAAGTAAAACTGCAAGCCTGTTCATTGCGGGTTAGAAGAGTTTGTCACGAAGCTGGATGACGTATGAATAGTAAGAACAATTCACAGTTGCGCCATATTGATTAAATTATGGTGAGGCCAGCAAAATCGTTAATGTATCGATATCATCTTGGTCTGGGGATTGCTGACGCTTTAAGTTACTTCTTATCCGTTCGGCGACTGAAGAAACGTCGTCACTGAGTTCAAGGGGAGCCTCCGCAATGATCGCTGAAATAGCCTCAAGTGCTTCATTAAGATGTCCATTATCTAGAGCGACATAGAAGTTGAGTAACCACTTTTCAGCATTAAAGCTATCTGCTGCATTTCCATCAAAGTCCGATTGGTACTGATATAACTGTGTCGCATGAAGATACAGTGCATCATTTAATTCAGACTCCACTATTGGTTTCGCTATTATGTGGTCTGCTCCTACATTAATCATACGCTCTTGTGTTTCTTTGAACACATCCGCTGTACAGCCAAAAATCAGTACCGACTTAGCAGGTGAACTCATTGCTCGAATGGCTGATATGGCCCCAACGCCATCTAGAACAGGCATATGATTATCCATCAGTATCAAATCAAATGGTTTGCTCGCAACCTCATCGACTGCAAGCTGACCATTTTCGACACTTGTGCACTCAAAGCCCTTGGCTCGGAGGAAAGTTTCCATAATGATCGCATTTGTTCGGTTGTCTTCAACAATGAGTGCTTTCAACCCTTTACAGTTCAATTTATGTGTATTGATTGACTCTACTTTACCTGGCTTGCAAGGTGTAAGGGCAATTTCGACAGTAAAAGTCGTTCCAGCGTCCTCCTGACTCTCTACAACCACTTGCCCCCCCATATGTTCCGCGATTTCTTTGACTATTGCTAAACCAAGCCCTGTACCACCAAACCGTCTAGTCGTTGATGACTCTGCTTGCTCAAAAGGACGAAAAATGCGTTTTTGTGCCTCTTTTGAAATACCAATTCCTGTATCTTTTACCTTTAGTATCAGCTTGGTGCCTGCCTTACTCGATTTCTCGGCTAGCTCTACCTCTACGATGCCACGATCGGTGAACTTAACAGCGTTATTGAGTAGATTGAACAATACTTGACGCAAACGGGCTTTGTCATTGTTGTACCAACGACCCGTTGGTAAATGCGAGACGACTCTAAAGCGAAGACCTTTTTCTGCACATAGCGTTTGATAAACACTCTTGATACTGCCGATAATCGACTCAATTGGGAAAGGCTTATTTTCAAACTCAACATGCCCTTGTTCAATTTTTGAGTAATCTAAAATCTCATTGAGTAATGTCATCATGTGATCACCTGAATCATAAAGTGTTCTCAGGTGCTTACGCTGCTCATCGGTAAGTGGTGTTTTTAACAGTATCTGGGCAGTTCCTAGTACACCGTTCATTGGTGTGCGAATCTCGTGGGATAATGTGGCTAAGAATGCCGTTTTAGCGTTTGTCGAAGCCTGAGCTTTTATTCTCTCCTGCTCTAAATAGATCGTCTTTTCATTGAACTTCTCGATAAGCTGTCCGATTTCGTCATCGCTATCGTAGTCAATATCTATGATCCCACCAGTTTTCGAGTCATCAATCTTAGCGGCAATGCGAACAATTGGTTCAACAATATAGCGATTCAGTAAGTAGTAACCGACCAAGACACACAAAAGCAAAAATGGAATGATCCTCCCCTCAACGCTCATCACTTGTTCAAACACTTGATCGGCGACTTTAGCTTTTGCGTTGACAACTTCCATGCGCCAATCGAACTCTCCGAAATCAAGCTCGCTGACATAAATTTCGTCCGTCAGTTGAAAGTTGTGTTCAATAATCACGTTTGAGTCAGCATCGCGAACCACTACCCCCAAAGAATGCTGGTTCGTGTGCTCTCGAATAAACTGAAAAAGTGCATCAAGTGATAGGTCTACCGTTACAACTCCAGCGAATCGACCGTTTTGGTAGTACGGAGAAGACGCGGTAATCATCTGGACCTGAGTAAAGGTATCGATGTAAACCGTAGACCAACTAACAGAACCTACCGGAGCATCGGCGGCAGCGACATACCAGGGTTCATTATCATAACCGCCAGATTCGGGGTTATTGTAGGAGTGAATTTGGTCAATACCACTATCACTGTTTTTATTGAAGAATAGACTTTTATATCTCCATTGTTCTGCTTTGAGTTCGGGTTTAGGCCATACGCCACCACTAACAAGCATCTTGTCACTCAATTGAAGTATATGTGGAATTATTGTGTTGAGAGATTGAATATTTTCATTCCCTTGGGCTAGCCCTACTAAGCTGCTCAATACACCTGTAGAACTGAGGAGGGGCTCTTTGATCTCAAGAGCCAGGAGTTGGGTACGTAACTCTAGGTTTTGCTCTAGCTTTTGTCTAACCGGTGGCTCAACAACCAAATAGGCGACAGAACCGATAGTGGCGATAAAGAAGCACAGGTAAAGTGTTAGGGCGAGAATGCTTTTTTTTCTAAGTGATGAGCGAATTTCCATAGATGTGTGAATCATTCCCTAATATCGATTTATCACTAATTGATTGGTAAGATGAGCGCAATCAACCAGCCCATTAACAAATGGTATTCTATTTTGAAACTACAAGACATCCTTTCTCTCCCAGAACTTGACGGTAAACTACTAAACCTAGCAAAAACTCAAGGCTTTGTAACAGCGATGGCTGCAGCGCCAAACGTATTAATGCCTCAAGAGTGGTTGCCATTCTTATGGGGTGGAGAAGAAACAGCGCCATTTACTGACGGTGAACAACTAGAGCAGTACATTGACGAGATTGTACAAATGTGGAACCAAACTCGTCCCGCTCTCCTAGAAGGCACTTGGCAGTGGCCTGCAGGGTGCGCGCTAGATGAGCAAGACATTGTAACAAGTCAGGCTCGCGATTTCAGTGAAGGTGTATTACAAGGCTGGCAACTTGCGCGTGATGACTGGGAAACGTTGATGCCTGAGGATAGCGAAGATAATGCCCTACTCGGTGGTGTTTTACTTTCTCTTACTATGCTTTACGACCCAGAAACAACCATTGAAACATTGGCCGAACAAGGTATGGAAGGCTTAGAGCAGTTTGAGGAAATCTTCAACGCAATGCCAGTGATGTTATGTGGTCTTACTCAGCGCGGTGTTGCATTAGCTGAAGAACAATAAGACACAACGCTGTCGACCATCAAGATTGAACGACTGAATAGACAAAAAGCTCTCCGAATGGAGAGCTTTTTTGATCATGTTAAAATTACATGTGGAATATACCGCGCCATATCTTGAGTCACTAAGCTACTGTCTTCCCTAATCGAAATACCGGCAGCTCTATCATTGACCAACCAACTGCCAATTAACGTATGGTTTTGCCCAAACTTAGGTAGTGGATGGTATTGCTGGACGATATTAAATTTAGATTCATAAGGCCCTGACGTTTTAACAAAACGTTTTCCATCGATGACGATCTCGATGTTCGCGCCCTCTCGAGAAAATAGTGGCTTGATGACATAATCTCTCATAGTGTTCGCTTTTGAATCGTTAGCAAAATAAGCGGGCAAAAGGTTCGGGTGGTTAGGAAAGCGCTCCCACAATAACGGTAAAAGTGCTTTATTGGATAGAATCGACTTCCACATCGGTTCTAACCAGTTTACGTTCGCAGTCGCTAAGTACTTCGCATATTCCTCTTCAAACATAAACTCCCAAGGGTAAAGCTTAAACATCCAACGAATCGCTCTGTCATCAGCATCCACAAACAGACCATCTTCCGTCACTCCAATATCTTCGACATGCACGAATGCCGTTGCTAACCCTGCCTCTCGCGCGCAATCCTCTAAATACTGGACAGTCCCTTTATCTTCTTCAGTGTACTTGCAGCAGCTAAAGTGAAGTGTTTGTCCTGGTTGGTATTTTGCTATTTCGGCGAAGCGCTCGATCAAAAAGTCTTGAAGAATATTGAATTGATCCGCGCTCTGGTGAACTCGACCTTTATTTACAACATCTTCTAGCCACACCCACTGCCAAAAGCCAGTTTCAAACAAGCTGGTTGGCGTATCCGCATTGTTTTCCAGTAATTTTGCTGGAGAGGTCCCGTTGTACGCGAAATCCAGCCGCGAATAAAGCGAAGGTTCGCTTCGTCTCCACGAAGAAGCGACCTGCTCCCACATAGATTCAGGGATCGCACATTGCGTCAGCAACCGCTCACTCCGAACGACTTCATCCACAATAGCCAGGCACATCTGATGCAGCTCTTCAGTGGGCGCTTCTATATCGCGCTCAATTTGCTCCAGCGTGAATTGATAGTAAGCACTCTCATCCCAATACGGTTGGTCATACATGGTATGGAAACCAAAACCAAACTGGCGTGCTAATTCACGCCAGTTTTCGCGCTCTTGTATTTCTCGTCGAAACATAGTGCTTTTTAACCGCCTCGACTGACCGACACCGCTTTACCAAACCCGCCTCGAGACATCGCCCTGCCAATGGTGCCGCCACCACGTTTATTAAGGCTATTAGTCGCAACTTTGGTCGGCTGATTTCGGTAGGAGCCAAAGAATTGTCCTGCTCCATTATAGAATTTGGATTTATAACGGTACATCGGCTCTGAGTAATAGCTCTTGTTATAACCTTTCAACCCGCTTAATGAGCGACTGTAAAAAAAACCGCCAAAGTTAGGTACATAAGCTCGAGAACTGGAACTGTAGTAACAATCATCCTCGTAGAAATCATTCTCGCATTCGAACTCGCTGCGGTAGCGAGGGGCATTTTGTTCGGCACGAGCTAAAGCTTCTTGGTATGCAGTGTCACACTGTTCACTAAACTCAGGCGAGTTAGATTTACACTCATCAGCATCAGAAAAAATGTACCCTTCTGTTTTTGACTCGTACGTAGCAAAGAAGAAAATACCACCAAAGGCAGCAAAGGGAAGAATTTTCCCAAGCTTTAAGCTTTTGTCCATGGAAGAACGTTTAACGTTAGAACTCCGCTTCATCGTTCCTCCTAGTAGGTCATGCACGCGGCATTCAATACGCCGACCGAAACAGAAACTGCTGCTAATACAATACCGGCTGGCAGTTCATCTTTTTCGATACGCTCTGCCACTTTCGGAAGTAAAATAAAGCGTACAATTGCAAATGCGATAATTTGAGCAAGCATTGCGACAACGCCCCATACCATAAAATCGACGATATTGACTGAGTTTTTTGCCGCCCCCGAAATCGCGAGACAGTAACCAAGGAAAGCCCCACTTAGCGCAATCGCTGCTGCTGTATTTTGCTTTTCTTTAATCAGATGCCACTCATCGTATGGCGTCAACTTGACGTAGATGAACTTAAACGCCAATACAAAAATAATAGAAACAGAGAAATAGAGTAAAAAGTTTGGGAAGCCTGCTAACAGGCCGGCAATCATGTGCATTATTGTTCCTTGTTCATTTCTTTCCAGGCAAAATCTTCAATACGTTCATCTGCAATGTAAAACAGCTTGGTACTCGCGGGTACTTCAGCATCTAAATCTGGGTTGAGTTGAATACCATCGCCAATATCAAAAGCAATCAGCGTGGCATGATGGCGTCTTTTGATAAAAACGAAGAGATTCTCAATAGTGGTGGCAGACTGACCCTCAGGATAAATAACTGAGTATTGAGTCATACCTCGTGTTGAAGCCAAAAGCTCCTGATGAAGCGCACTTGAGCCTGGGTCAACCGCCGCTTTTGCCAACATTTCTGCGCCAACAGCAGGTATGCATTCCGCTTTCGGGCAATGCTGACTTAGAAGTCGGCCGAGCGCTTCATCTTTAAAGTAAGCGACCAAATGAGCGGAAGGGTTTACAGATGCGCAGTACAGAGCGGCTGACAAGGTAATGTCGTCCGAGAGATTATCCACAATAATGCAAGCGGCTTCGGCAATATTGGCGTTTTTCATCTCTTGCGAATCGGTATAACTGGTCACTTTGATAAAACTGATTTCGCCAGGTAACGGGTTCTCTATTTCTGAACGGCTGCATAAAACAATCGGGCGCTTTCCCTCTTCTTCATGTTGTAACATGCGAATAAGGTGCATCGTTCTCGATCCATTCCAGCCCAACAATACAATATGGTTTTCCACTCTTACTCTCCGTTTTCCTAAAATACCCGCTCGCCAATAGTCCATCGCTACTCCAGCGACACGCCCCAATAATGCGGCGAATAAGCTCAAACCGCCGGGGATTACAAATAGTACGACAACCCATTTACCCAAATCTGTTACAGGAGAATGGTCGCCATAACCCACCGTACTCGCCGTAACCATGAGGTAATAGATAAAGTTAGCGAAACTGTCTGTTAATGCGGTTTCACCAGCGAGAACCAGCAGCCACCATGAAAGGCTCACATATAAGCCACTAAAGATGAGAAGGCTTCGGTTGCTCAATTTAAAAAGGTGGGAACTAAGCCACTTTTTAACTACTAACCACACCGCCATAAATTTATGACCTCGATATTCATTGATTGCATCAATAGTAACTCATTGATAGTAAGACACAAAAAAACCAGCCATATTCGGCTGGTTTTTGAGATTTACTTTCAGTTACGCCTACTTTTTAAGCATTACCTTTCACTTGCATATTTAGCTGCTCAGCAAAATCTAGCATGCGGTTAAGCGGTATAAGGGATTTAACACGCAGTTCTTCGTCAACAAAAATCTCGTGCTCTTCACCACCTTCACTAAGCGCTTTCTCAATTGCTTTCAAACCGTTCATTGCCATCCAAGGACAGTGTGCACAGCTGCGACATGTTGCGCCTGCACCTGCGGTTGGCGCTTCGATAAGTTCTTTCTCTGGCACAAGTTGCTGCATTTTAAAGAAAATGCCTTTGTCTGTCGCAACGATCATTTGTTTGTGAGGAAGCTCTTTCGCTGCTTTGATCAGCTGACTCGTTGATCCAACGGCATCGGCAAGTTCTACGACGCTTGCTGGTGACTCAGGGTGAACCAAAATAGCCGCATCTGGATACACGCTCTTCATTTTTCGTAGCGCATCAGCAGAGAACTCATCATGAACCACACACTCACCCTGCCAAAGCAGCATATCTGCGCCAGTTTTGTTAGCGATGTACGATCCTAGGTGACGGTCTGGTCCCCAAATAATTGGCTTATCTTCAGCGTCTAAGTGTTCCACGATTTCAAGCGCAATGCTCGATGTAACGACCCAGTCGGCACGGGCTTTAACCGCTGCTGAAGTATTTGCGTAAACTACAACCGTATGATCAGGGTGAGCATCACAAAACTCGCTGAACTTATCCGCAGGACAGCCAAGGTCGAGCGAACATTCCGCTTCCAACGTTGGCATTAGAATGCGCTTTTCTGGTGTCAGAATTTTGGCCGACTCGCCCATAAAGCGAACACCACCAATAATCAATGTACTTGCAGGGTGACGATTACCAAACTTCGCCATTTCCAACGAGTCACCAACAAACCCGCCAGTGTCTTCAGCTAGGGCTTGAATCTCAGGGTCGGTATAATAGTGCGCGATAAGTACCGCATCTTTTTCTTTGAGTAACTTTTTAATACGCTCAATGTAAGATGCTTTTTCTTCTTCGCTTAATGGAACTGGTTTCGGTGGGAATGGGTAAACAGTGTCGATTTTATCTAATATATGGCTCATTGCTCTTGCTCTACGCAACTTCCTTTAATCCGAGTATTGTAACCTCGTTAATTTTCAAAAACCAACTTGTCGCGGGGATTTCTAGCGGTCTAGCCGTATATCTTTGTTACAGGTAGCATTTCCGAGTAGCGAAATTCGGTGCAACATAAGGTCAGAGGCTCTGCATCATTGCTATCGACTTAGCCGTTCTGCACCAACAGAAAATGGAAAAGAAAAAGGAAGCCGAAGCTTCCTTTTTAAAACATAACGTCTTACAGCGTAGAGCTGGCAAGTTTTGCAGATGCACTACCTGGGTATTCATCAACCACTTGTTGGTAGTACTTTTTCGCTTGAGCTGCATTGTTATTACGCTCAGCGATTTCGCCTAACTTAAGCAACGCATCGGCTCGCTTATTGGAGTCTTTATAAGACACCACAGCGGCAAAACTTTTCACTGCATCCTCATCCTGCTTTTTAGCGAAGTACAACTGACCTAACCAGTAGTGAGAATTCGCTGAATATGTAGAATCAGGATAATCTTTCTGGAACTGCTGGAACGCTGCAATTGCACCAGTGTAATCACGCTTTTTGAGAATGAGGTCAACTGCATTCTGATATGCCGTTTGCTCATCAACATTTGGAGTGTACTGGCCACCTGTTTTCACAGGTTGTGCTTCTTGTGCAGGTGTGGATTTTATCTCTCCACGAACACGATCCAGCTCGACAAACAACTCACGTTGACGTTGCAACATTTGTTTCATTTCGTAGCTATTTCGCTCTAATTGACCACGCAATTCACTGATCTCTTGCGACATTTGGTCAATTTGCTGTTGCATTTGGAGCTGAACGCGATTGCGGTTTTGGAGCAAACGTTCTAGACGCTCTACTTCCGTTTCAGATGAACGGCTCTTAGAGACGGATGATGTGCTGTTGAGATCGGATACTGGAGCTGGTGCAGCGAACGCAAAGTTCGCTGCACTTGCCAGTAACGTAAGCGCAACAGCGCGCTTAGTGTTACTGAACATGAGGATTACCTCGAATTAGTATACTAGAACCGCGCGACGGTTCTTAGCGTAAACTTCATCTGATTGACCTAGAAGAAGTGGCTTCTCTTCACCGTAGCTAACGATTGAGATTTGGTCAGCTTGAACACCTAGTGCTTGTAGGTAGTTCGCTACTGCTTGTGCACGACGCTCACCTAGAGCAATGTTGTACTCAGGTGTACCGCGCTCATCAGCGTGACCTTCGATAGTTACGTTAAGTGCTGGGTTCTTGCTTAGGTAAGAAGCGTGAGCCGCTAGCATCTCTTCGTAATCTGCTGCAATTGTTGAGTTGTCAAAAGCAAAGTAGATTGTTTGAGTTTCACGTAGCGCTTGCTCTTTTAGCTCTTGCTCTGTCAACTGACCGCTTTGATCAATTGGCGTAGCTACTGTTGTTTCCACTGCGCCATTGTTGTTTGTTGCTGCACCAGTGTTAGAAGCAGCGTCGTCGCTTGAACTACACGCTGTAACAGCCATTACAGGAAGCGCGATTAGTAGCCCTTTTAGAACCTTGTTCAGTTGCATCTTATTTTCCTTTATTAATCAAACTTATTACTACAAAAACGGTGACCATGCAGGCGCTCGAACACGCCCATTTGTTGCCGGTAATCTAGCTTTGAATCGACCATCAATTGACACCATCGATAGTACGTTTTTCTTGTTGTAAATCGAGCTATACACAACCATGCCACCGTTTGGGGCAATACTAGGAGACTCATCAAGCAAGGTCTTAGTTAAGACTTGAAGAGCACCAGTTTCCAAATCTTGTTTCGCCAAATTAAATCCTGCGTTGCTGCGGTTCACCATAACTAGGAATCGCCCATCAGGAGTAATCTGACCACCCAAATTTTGGCTGCCTTGCCAAGTCAAACGGTCAATAGAACCGCTGCCCAAATTTACTTGATAAATCTGTGGTTTACCACCCCTATCCGATGTGAAAATCAACGATTTTCCATCCGGATGCCAGAACGGTTCCGTATTATTTGATCTGCCACGCGTAATTTGCGTCAGCTTACGAGTGTTAAGGTCAAACGTATAAACATGAAGCGAGCCTGTTTTAGAAAGAACAATCGCTAACTTATTGCCATCTGGCGAAAATCTTGGCGCACCATTGTGACGTGGGTATGAAGTAATTTTCTCACGTTCACCGGTGTAGATGTTCATGATGAAGATTTCTGCTTGGCCATTTTGGAAGCTAACATACGCAAGCTTTTTACCATCTGGTGACCACGCTGGTGACATTAATGGTTGCTTAGAACGTAAAACCAGACGCTCATTGTAGCCATCGTAATCAGCGACTCGAAGTTGGTAAGGGAAACGGTCTTTATCGTTCACTACCACATATGCAATACGAGTCATGAAAGCGCCACGGTCGCCAGTTAACTGTTCATACACCAAATCAGAGATACGGTGAGCGTACTCACGCATACGAGGCCCTTGAACAGTGGCTACTTTATTGAACAGCACATGATCTTTTGACAGAACCAATTCACCGTCACTACCAAGCGCCTTACTCTTCCCACCTGTTAACTGACCACGCACAATATCAACAAGTTGATAGTTGATAACGTAGTCACCTTGGTCGTTTTGCTTGATTGAACCAGTCAATAGCGCATCCACACCTAAATTGGTCCAAGCATCAAAATTAACTTCTGATTCACTGAACGGTGTTTGTGGCATTTTGCTCGTTGGAACTGGGCTGAATTTACCACTACGTTGTAAATCCGAGGCGATAACAGCAGAAACATCCGTTGGAAGCGCTTGTGTGCCCTCCCACTTAAACGGAACAACAGCAATTGGTCGTGCTGAATCAATACCATCGGTAATGACCAACTCTAATGCGGCATTCGCCACATTTGTCATACTGCTAAACAGTACAAACATTCCTAGTAAAAGGCGTCTAATCACGTCTTATTCCTTTTAGTCCAAAGCAACAGTTATGTTGATGTCTTTTAGTCTTTCATTGACCGCTGATTCTGAAGATTTAGGGAACGTCCCTACCTGAGCTATTGCTCGCTTCGCCGCAGCACATACTCGAGTATCGCCACTCAAAACGGTAACACCAGAGACCATCATATCAGTTCCTGTCGGAATCAATTTGATGTTTACCCTACACTCCTTTCCCAGCAAGTAGTCATCCTTAATCAGCTTTTGCTGAATATTTTGAGTATAGATGGATGACATACGAGAAAGTTCGTCGTCAATAAATTGATTGCGCGCAGCACTGTTTTTACTGACCTCATCCTCGAGACCCGCAAAAATATCATCTAACGCGGCTTCTTGAGCTTTACGCTCACGCTCGGCACGCTCAGCTGCTTCTCTCGCTTTACGCTCTCGCTCAGCTGCCTCTTTTGCCGCTTTCTCTTTTGCAATGCGCTCTTGTTCAGCTTTTTCAGCAGCTTCACGCTCACGACGTGCTTTTTCTTCCGCTTCTTTTGCTGCTTTTTCACGAGCCAAACGTTCTTGCTCAGCTTTTGCTATAGCCGCTTCTTTTGCTAAACGCTCCTGCTCAGCTTTACGCACGGCTTCTTCTTTTTCCTTGCGCTCTTTTTCTAGCTTAGCAGCTCGCTCTTTTTCTTTGCGAACACGTTCTTCTTCCTGCTTGCGCTCTTGCTCTTTTTTCTTACGTGCAGCTTCTGCTTCTCGCGCCGCTTGAGCATCTTTCGCTTGCTGCTCTTTCAACTTGCGAATTTGCTCTTCTTCAGCTTTGCGGTTTTTTTCTAGCTGCTCTGCTTCGCGTCTCAGTTTATCAAGACGCTCTTGTTCTTTTTTCGCTGCCTTTTCGCGTTGCTGGCGAATTTCTTTCGCTTGTTGCTGCACAAGTTTTGGATCGATGACAACAGCTTGAACCATTTGCCCTGTAGGCTCTGGTTTAGACATGTTGAAGTCCGTCCCCCAAAGCAGGGCTGCAACTAGAATTGCATGCAAACCAACCGATATTGCTATCGGTTTGGCGTATTGGTTGGGTTTCTTCTTGTGATCTTTCATAGATAATTGATGTCTATTCCCTGATATCGGTCATTAGACCTACCTTAGGGATACCAGCTCGACTTAGTTCATCTAGCAATAGAACAACATCGGCATATGGTGTTGCCGCGTCGCCACCTACCGCAACTGGTGAATCCGGCTTAACCTCTCGCTCCGCTTTCACTCGCACAATAACATCTTGCAACGACAAACCTCGCTGAACTTCTTCATCATTTACGCTTAGGCCTAAATTACCCTCGCTATCAATTTCGATGATAATAAAGCTACTGTCAGTCTCGCCAGCAAGGTCTTGCATAGATTCTGCGGTCGATGTTTTCGGAAGATCAACGTCGACGCCTTGAGTCACAAATGGAGCGGTCGCCATAAAAATGATCAACAGTACGAGCATTACGTCGATATACGGAACAACGTTGATCTCCGCTGTCATTTTTCGCTTTTTAGGTTGATAACCCGCCATGCTTTATTCCTTATCCGCGCTGTCTCGGCCAGCCATCGCTTGACGATGAAGGATGCTGTGGAATTCTTCAGAAAATGTTGCGTAAGTGTGCTCTAGTTTACTCACTTTATTGCTTAGGCGGTTGTACGCCATTACTGCCGGAATAGCCGCAAATAGCCCCATCGCTGTCGCGATAAGTGCCTCGGCGATACCCGGTGCAACCATAGACAACGTAGCTTGCTTTACTTCACCCAGCGCAATAAAGGCGTGCATGATGCCCCAAACGGTACCAAATAGGCCGATATAAGGGCTTATAGAACCGACTGTTGCCAAAAACGGTAAGCTTGTTTCTAGCTCATCTACTTCACGAGAAACAGCAACGCGCATTGCGCGGCCAGTGCCTTCCATGATGTAAGCTGGTGAATTTGCGTTGCTCTTACGTAGGCGAGCAAACTCTGTAAAACCTGCGTAGAAGATTTCTTCTGTGCCTTCAATTTCGTCTTTACGCGCTTTTACTTTTTGGTAAAGCTGAGAAAGATCAGTACCCGACCAAAATTTGTCTTCAAACTGCTCTGCATTTTTTGACGCTTGAGAAAGCACTTTGCTGCGCTTGATGATCATTGCCCATGACACAATTGACATGCCAAGCAACGTCAGCATCACAAGCTTTACCAACAGACTGGCCTGAAGAAAGAGATCTAAAATGGAAATATCAGCAGTCACTATTTGTTAGCTCCGAATTTATAAAGGTTGGAATAGCTATTGGTTTCATTTTCTTATTATCGATACATGCTACCTTAACCGAGGCCTTGCACAATATCTTGCCTTGATCATTGACCAACTCTTGACAGAATTGCAGAGAAGCACGTTTTATTTCTGACACTCGGGTTACGACTGTCAGATGCTCGTCCAGCTTAGCGCCTTGGTTGAAATCGATATCCATGTGTCGGACAACAAAGCCGATATTTTGTTCCAGTAACACATGTTGAGAAATGCCTTTAGCACGTAACATCTCTGTCCGTGCGCGCTCAAAGAATTTTAGATAATTAGAATGATATACAACACCGCCCGCATCAGTGTCTTCATAGTAAACAGTGATCGGCCAGTGAAAGAGATTTGATGTGCCTTGCAAGGGAGTACCAATATATTCAATTCTTTAAAGTAATTACTATAACTGAAGCGACAGCAATTGGTACCGAGCTAAGGAAATATTTTTGAAATTTGTAGAAAAAATAAAAGCTAGGCGAGATACCTAGCTTTTATTCGATGATTTAGTAACCGACTTTATTACAGCATATTTCAGCCTAAATGAAATAAAGTGCCGTTAGATAAATTAAGATAGCTAACGAGAAATAAGGACTAAACAAAACTTGCCAGTACCAGTTTCTTGGCTTGAAGCCCACCCCATACACCATGCTTGAACATACAGACCAAATCAGTGCTGGTGCGATGATTGAGTTAAAACCACCAATTGCTTGATGGTAAGCTTCAGGGTCCCACATCACCAATCCTACGTGCATAAAGCCAAGGATGAGAGATAAGACTCGTAGCAGAGTCTTATCCATTGGTGCGTGAAGTTTCGCTACCTTATCAGCGAGGTTACTCACTGTCTTTATCCATCATTTCTGAGTGCTCTAGCCAAAGAGCGTTGATGATACCGAATGCACAAGCAAGTAGTACACCTAGAATCCATGCGAAATACCACATAGTAAATGCTCCTTAGTAAAGTGAGTTTTTGTTGTCTTCAATGTACTGGTCATCAAGGCGACCAAACATCTTGTAGTAAGTCCAAGATGTGTAGCCAAGGATGATTGGCACCATAACAAACGCAACGCCTGTCATTAGGTTCAGAGTCAGCTCAGATGACGTTGCATCCCACATTGTTAAGCTGTGGCTTGGCATTAAGTCTGAAGGCATGATGAATGGGAACATCGCAAAACCTGCAGTAAAGATAACACCAGCAACACCCAAGCTTGAAGTAATGAACGAAATCGCACATTTTTCAAGACGAGATGCCAATACAGCGAGAAGCGGCATTGCAACACCTAATACAGGAGCAGCCCATAGTAGTGGGTAGTTTTCAAAGTTCTTCATCCACGCACCAGCTTCACGGATAACCTCTTTGTTTAGAGGGTTAGAAGCAGCGTTAGTGTCGATACCGCCAACAATGACGTAACCATCGATATTTTGGATCCAGAAACCAGCCGCTACAAACGCAGCAACCGTCAGTAAACCAGCCAACTGAGCAACGTTGCGCGCACGCACATGCACTTCGCCTGTTGTTTTCATTTGTAGCCAAGTAGAACCTTGCATCAAAATCATGAACAAGCTTACTAGACCACACAACAGTGCAAATGGGTTTAGTAGACCAAAGAATGAGCCATGGTATGTTGGCATCAAGAACTCACTCAATTGGAATGGTACACCTTGTAGAAGGTTGCCAAACGCTACACCAAAGATGATTGGCGGAACAAAACCACTGATTGAGATACAGATATCCCAGGTATTGCGCCATTTTGGATCTTCGATTTTAGAACGGTAGTCTAGGCCCAGAGGACGAAGCCATAGCGCTGCTAGTGTCAAAATCATCGCTAAGTAGAAGCCTGAAAATGACGTTGCGTAAACCAAAGGCCAAGCTGCGAACAGTGCACCACCAGCAGTGATAAGCCAAACTTGGTTACCATCCCAGTGAGGAGCAATTGAGTTAATCATGACACGGCGTTGCGTGTCGTTTTTACCGATGATAGGTACAAGCGCGCCTACACCCATATCGAAGCCGTCTGTTACTGCAAAACCAACTAGTAGAACACCGATTAGTACCCACCAGATGAGTCGCAAGATTTCGTAATCAAACATCTTGTTATCTCCTTACCTTACGCTTCTACTTGGCGACTAACTTTGTCTTCAACAGAGTCAGCATTTTGCTCGAAGTGGTAGCGACCCGTTTTCAGGCTACTTGGACCTTTACGAGCGAATTTCAACATTAGGTAAACTTCTGCAATCAGGAATACCGTGTATAGCGCCAGAATTGCGAAGAGTGAAGTCCAGATTTCACCTGCAGTTAGTGCAGAAGCTGCAACATGCACTGGTAAAATTTCACCTACAGCCCAAGGTTGACGGCCGTACTCAGCGACGAACCAACCCGCTTCAATTGCAATCCAAGGTAGTGGAATGCTAAATAGTGCAGCTTTTAGAATCCATTGTTTCTGCTCAATCTTCTGACGACACGTTTGGATAAACGCCGCACCAAAGACAAACAACATGATGAAGCCACAAGCAACCATGATACGGAATGACCAGAATAGCGGCCATACTGTTGGGATTGAGTCGTCCGCAGCAGCTTGGATTTGCTCTTCTGTTGCATCAACAACATTGTCTGTGTAGCGTTTTAGAAGTAGACCGTAACCTAGGTCACCTTTCACTTCATCAAACGCAGTCATGTTTTCTTCTGACTTATCGCCCGCACGAAGCTTCTCTAGAAGTTCATAAGCGTACATGCCGTCACGAATACGATCGACGTGTTCATCACGTAAATCACGAAGACCTGTTACTTGCTCATCAAAAGAACGTGTCGCGATAATACCCATTACGTAAGGGATCTTAATTGCGTAATCGGTATGCATCGTTTCCTGGTTAGGAACACCAAATAACGTAAATGCGGCAGGTGCAGGTTCAGTGTGCCACTCTGCTTCAATTGCAGCGAGTTTCACTTTTTGAACTTCACCAAGCTCGTAGCCAGATTCGTCACCAAGAACGATGGTAGATAAGATAGCTGCAATACCGAAAGAAGCAGCAATAGCAAACGAACGACGAGCAAACGCAATGTCACGACCTTTTAATAGGTAGTATGAACTGATGCCTAGAATAAACATTGCGCCACAAGTGTAACCAGAAGCAACCGTATGCACGAACTTAACCTGAGCAACTGGGTTTAGTACAACCTCAGAGAAGCTCACCATTTCCATTCGCATGGTTTCGAAGTTGAAATCTGCGCCTACTGGGTTTTGCATCCAGCCGTTTGCGATAAGAATCCAAAGAGCAGAGAAGTTAGAGCCTAGTGCCACAAGCCAGGTAACCGCTAAGTGTTGGCGTTTAGATAGACGATCCCACCCGAAGAAGAATAGACCAACAAAAGTTGACTCCAGGAAGAATGCGACAAGTGCTTCGATCGCTAGCGGTGCACCGAAGATATCACCTACATAGTGGGAGTAGTAAGACCAGTTCGTACCAAACTGGAACTCCATGGTAAGGCCTGTCGCCACACCAAGTGCAAAGTTAATACCGAATAGCTTACCCCAGAACTTGGTCATGTCCTTATAGATTTGCTTGTTCGTCATTACGTACATCGATTCCATAATGGCCAGAAGGAAGGCCATACCAAGGGTCAATGGTACGAATAGGAAGTGATACATCGCTGTCAGTGCAAACTGCAACCGCGATAGATCAACTACGTCAATCATGGTAACTCCTATGTGTCGGCTGAATGACACTCTCTACATATTGCAATCCATATTCAGGTGTTATTTACACTTGAAAAATGTTGAATTATCACAACTCATTGTTGCAAAAATGTGCTTCATTGGTTAGTTAATTGTTAAGCATCAGCTAATATAGCTGGGGCTAATATTACTTGTAAAAACAGATTGTTTCAAAAGGTTTATAGCCGTAACGCGCTTTGATATACATCAATGTTTATGCGCGGAATTTGCACAAAAATCCATCACATTGATCTAGATCAACCAGTATTGGATACGGATGTTAAGAGAGAGTAATCAGGAGAGAAATTAACCAGTTGCAAGCAAACATCGAGTTAACAATCAATGCTTTTTACTTACTAAACCAGTATGAGAAAAAATTCAAAAAATGTGAGTTTGGTCAACTTTAATGAAGCGCTGGGCAACAACGGCCCAGCGAGGGAATCTTATTTTTCAATTCCGAAATGCAAATACGCACGATCTGTCGCGATTCTTCCACGCGGAGTGCGTTGTAAATAACCTTGCTGAATAAGATAAGGTTCAAGAACGTCTTCAATAGTGTCCTTTTCTTCACCTATCGCCGCTGCCATGTTGTCGAGCCCGACCGGACCACCACCAAATTTTTCCATAATCGCGAGTAGTAGCTTACGGTCCATGTAATCGAAGCCTTCGGCGTCCACATCAAGCATATTCAACGCCTTATCGGCAACATCGGCACAAATGTGACCATTGCCTTTTACTTCCGCATAATCACGAACACGACGTAGCAAACGGTTAGCAATACGTGGTGTGCCACGCGCACGTCTTGCCACTTCCAATGCACCTTCAGGTTCCATTGATAAACCTAAACAATCCGCGCTTCGCTGCACGATATCTTGGAGGTCTTTTATCTTATAAAACTCAAGGCGCTGAGTAATACCAAAGCGGTCGCGCAATGGTGACGTTAAAGAGCCCGCTCGGGTCGTCGCACCAATTAACGTAAATGGTGGTAAATCGATCTTAATAGAACGAGCGGCCGGACCTTCACCGATCATAATATCCAGTTGATAATCTTCCATCGCCGGATACAGCACCTCTTCAACCATCGGGCTCAAGCGGTGAATCTCATCGATGAACAACACATCGTTTTCTTCGAGGTTGGTTAACAGCGCGGCCAAATCGCCTGCTTTCTCAAGTACAGGGCCTGAAGTAGTGCGAATGTTCACTTCCATTTCATTGGCAACGATGTTCGCAAGTGTGGTTTTACCCAAACCTGGGGGACCAAAAATCAAAAGGTGATCAAGTGCTTCGCTACGTAACTGAGCAGCTTTAATGAAGATCTCCATTTGGTCACGGACATGGTCCTGACCTTGGTAATCCGCTAATTTTTTTGGCCGAATAGCACGATCAATGACATCTTCATCACGAAAGGCAGGGTTTTCTGGCGCGATTAAACGATCGGCTTCAATCATCTTTTTACCTTGAAAAATGGTTACCTGAAAGAATAATGCCGCTCGTTTAACAGCAAGTGGCATATTTCTATATCTCGTCATCCTGTACAGCGACGAAGGAGCGTGATACAGGATCTTCTATCCGAGCGATTTATGGTCAAATTGTTTCATTAACCGCTCAGCGTGCTGCTATTAGATTCCCAGTCTCGCCAGGCTCGCTGGAATGACACAAAAAACATCGTTAAGCGATTGGCATTAACCTTAGAGAATGAGTTATCTTGAACAAATGTTCACTGTGCAACCAGCGTTACACCATTGATTTTAGAGCTTCACGGATCATTTGCTCACTGCTCATGTCCGGTTTAGCGATCTGAGATACCACTTTCGACGCTTGAGTCGGCTTGTAACCTAGAGCTAGAAGCGCACTGATTGCTTCTTCTTCCGCGTTGTTGGATGTCGCACTAGAATCCGCAGGAGCAGCATCCGTAAATGGTGTAAATAGATCGCCAGCGCCCCACCCTTTCAAGCGGTCTTTCATTTCAACAACCAATCTCTCTGCGGTTTTCTTGCCAACGCCTGGAAGCTTAACCAGCGTAGAAACGTCTTCATGTTCCACACAAGTAACAAATTGCGTTGCTGTCATACCAGAGAGAATACCAAGACCGAGTTTAGGACCAACGCCATTGGCTTTGATCACTTCACGGAAAAGTGCTCGTTCTTTTACTGTGTTGAAACCGTATAGCAATTGCGCATCTTCACGGACAACAAAGTGAGTATAAATAATGGCTTCTTCGCCAACATTTGGCAGTTCGTAAAAACAGCTCATTGGCATCTGGACTTCATAGCCAATGCCATTAACTTCAATTAATACTTCAGGTGGTTGTTTTTCAATCAGTATGCCACGAAGACGTCCAATCACTATAAATACTCTTTGGAAATGAATTTGCGACAGGATAATAAAGAACTGGATAGACATCCAGTTAATTTTAACGGTAGCGCCCTTTTCTGGCACTGGTTGCTTTGCCCGCTAACGCAACGAGAGTCTTGTTAGTATTGGCATGACAAATCGCCACACCTAAAGCATCGGCTGCATCCGCTTGAGGCTTGGCGGGCAATTTAAGCATCTGCTGAACCATATGCTGAACTTGCGCTTTGTCCGCGCCACCAGTGCCGACGACAGCTTGCTTAATAAGACGAGCCGCGTATTCAAATACCGGCAACTCCGCATTCACCGCAGCAACAATTGCACTGCCACGAGCTTGGCCAAGTTTTAGCGCTGAATCCGCGTTTTTGGCCATAAACACTTGCTCGATCGCGAAAACGTCCGGTTGAAACTGGGTAATGATTTCCGTGACGCCTGCATAAATCTGTTTAAGCCGACCCGGAAGTTCTTTTTCTGAAGTACGAATGCAGCCACTACCAAGGTATTGCAAGTGGCGTCCATTTTGACGAATGACCCCATAGCCGGTAATGCGCGAACCTGGGTCAATGCCCAAAATAATTGACATGAATGTTCCTAAAAATGAGGCCTAATTCGGCCTCAGTCTTTTTATTATTACTTGCTAACTTCGGAGCAAATACCGCTCCCGACACCTTGAGTTTAATCTAGCGTAGCCGCAACGTCGTCAGAGATATCACCATTGTGATAAACCTCTTGAACGTCGTCCAGATCTTCCAAAGCGTCAATCAAACGAAGTAGTTTTGGCGCAGTATCCGCGTCCAAATCTGCTTTCGTAGATGGGATCAGCGACACCTCCGCGTTCTCTGCCTCAAAACCTGCGGCATCAAGGGCATCTTTTACGAGTCCAAAGTCGCCTGGGGCCGTGTAGACATCAATCGAGCCATCTTCTGCCGTTTCAATGTCATCAGCACCACTTTCTAATGCCACTTCCATTACCGCATCCTCATCTAAACCTGGGCCATATGAAATCACGCCTTTCTTGTCGAAAAGATAGTTGACGCTACCATCCGTCCCCAGATTACCGCCTGACTTTGAGAATGCATGGCGTACGCCAGATACCGTACGATTTCGGTTATCCGTCATACATTCAACCATGACCGCCGTACCACCTGGACCATAACCTTCATAGATCACGGTTTCCATGTTGTCGTCGCCTTCACCACCAGCACCTCGGCTGACAGCGCGGTTGACAGTGTCACGTGTCATGTTGTTAGACAGTGCTTTATCAATTGCTGCTCGCAAACGTGGGTTATTTTCTGGCTCACCGCCCCCCTCTTTTGCCGCAACAACGATTTCACGGATTAATTTAGTAAAAATTTTGCCGCGCTTCGCATCTTGCGCTGCTTTACGGTGACGAATATTCGCCCATTTACTATGACCAGCCATAATTCACCTTTTAATGTATTTTGACGCTTAATAACAAAACATGTTCTAAAAGCGTTGCTTGGGAAATTGCTTTGGAAGTTTCTTGGGTTTATTTAAACAAAAACTCCCGCAGTTGCGGGAGTTTTCTTCAAATGTTGTGCGCTTATTCTGCGTCTTTTTCTTTCGCTGCAGTTACTGCGATTGCTAGCTCTTCTAGCGCTGCTGGGTTCGCAATACTTGGTGCGTCTGTTAGTAGACACGCCGCTGCTGTTGTTTTAGGGAACGCGATAACATCACGGATGTTCTCTGTACCACATAGCAGCATTACTAGACGGTCTAGACCAAATGCAAGACCAGCATGTGGAGGCGTACCGAATTTCAGCGCATCAAGCAGGAAGCCGAACTTAAGCTGTTGCTCTTCAGGTGTGATGCCTAGAATATCAAATACGGCTTCTTGCATATCTGCGTTGTGGATACGAACAGAGCCGCCGCCCACTTCGTAGCCATTTAGAACCATATCGTAAGCGTTAGAATTTGCCGCAGCTGGGTTTGCTTTTAGCTCTTCTGCAGTCACACCTAGAGGCGATGTGAATGGGTGGTGCATCGCGTGTAGGTTGCCTTCGTCATCTTCTTCGAACATTGGGAAGTCAACAACCCATAGTGGAGCCCATGCAGACTCATCCGTTAGCTCTAGGTCTTTACCTAGTTTCAAACGTAGCGCACCCATTGCTTCTGCAACGATGCCCGCTTTATCAGCGCCAAATAGGATAATGTCACCAGATTCCGCTTGAGTACGATCTAGAATGCCGTTGATCACGTCTTCATTTAGGAACTTAGCGACTGGAGATTGGATACCTTCCATGCCCGCTGCACGGTCGTTAACCTTCATCCAAGCTAGACCTTTCGCACCGTAGATGCCAACGAATTCACCGTAGCCATCAATTTGCTTACGAGTCAGAGAAGCACCACCTGGAACGCGAATAACGGCAACGCGGCCTTTTTCGTCGTTTGCTGGACCTGAGAATACTTTGAACTCAACGTCTTTCACTAGGTCAGCAACGTCTACTAGTTCCAGTGGGTTACGTAGGTCTGGCTTGTCAGAACCGAAACGACGAATCGCTTCGCTGAACGGCATTACTGGGAATTCACCTAGGTCAACGTTTAGTAGCTCTTGCCACATTTCACGAACCATTTTCTCAGTCGTTGCACGAACTTGGTCAGCCGTCATGAATGACGTTTCGATATCGATCTGAGTGAATTCTGGTTGACGGTCAGCACGCAAGTCTTCATCACGGAAACACTTAACGATTTGGTAGTAACGGTCAAAACCAGACATCATTAGAAGTTGTTTGAATAGCTGTGGAGACTGAGGAAGCGCGTAGAAGCTGCCTTTGTGAACACGGCTAGGTACTAGGTAGTCACGAGCGCCTTCTGGAGTCGCTTTTGTTAGGACTGGTGTTTCGATGTCTAGGAAACCGTTGTCATCTAGGAAACGACGAACAAAGCTAGACGCTTTAGCTCGTAGCTTGATGCGGTCGCTCATTTCTGGACGACGTAGATCTAGGTAACGGTACTTCAGGCGCTGCTCTTCAGAGTTCTTTTGGTTGAAGTCTAGAGGCAGAACATCAGAACGGTTGATGATTTCAAGACCTTTCGCAAGGATCTCAACTTCACCTGTTGCCATGTCTTTGTTTGCTTGGCTCTCTGGGCGAACGCGCACTTCACCCGTTAGTTTGATACAGAATTCATTACGAAGTGTGTTCGCCACTTCATACGCATCCGCCATATCTGGATCAACAACTACCTGAACGATACCTTCGCGATCTCGCATATCAATAAAAATAAGACCGCCTAAATCACGACGACGGTTAACCCAGCCGCAAAGTTCTACAGTTTGTCCTGCAAGGGACTTGTTCAGGTGACCACAGTAATGGGTACGCATAATGAAATTCCCAATCTCTCAAATGTTGTTAACTACGCTCTGTCAGCCTCATTGCTAAGCAGAGTAAAGATTCAGTTATACGCTGAATGTCCACGAAAATCGACTACTCAACATACAATTACGTGTGTTTTATCATTCACTGGTGCTTTTTAGTACAACAAATGTTCAAAAGCGCACCAAAGCGAAAAAATTGGGGAGGATTATAGCGTGAAATTACCTATTTCAGCAAAACTCTCGTAAAGTATTCACACGAGTAGCAAGCAGTAAAGAATAATGGATAACTTACCTCTTCGACTTGGATTGACGATGTGGTCGCACAATCAATGGCAACAAAGTTTTTACGGCAGCGGGACAAAGCCCGCTGAACGTTTAGAAAGGTATGCGCAAGTGTTTCATACCGTGGAAGGCAACACGACATTTTATGCCACACCGACGCTCAATACAGTGCAAAACTGGAGAGCCGCAACCCACGATGATTTTCGCTTTACTTTCAAACTTCCTAAAGCCATTACTCATGAGCAAATGCTAAGAGGTTGCAGCGAACAACTGAGAGACTTCATGAAAGTCATGGAGCCTTTGCATGACCGTGTAGGCCAATGGACAATTCAATTACCAGCCGCATTTGGTCCTGAGCACCTTGATCGACTGAAAAAGTTCTGCGCGAGCTTTCCACCTAACTTCCCTCTCGGTGTTGAGGTTCGCCATATGGCATTTTTCTCCAAAGGCGAAGAAGAGCGAGCACTTAACCAATGGTTAGTAGAGAATAATATTGACCGCATTATTATGGATAGCCGCCCAGTCTTTGCCGCTAAGCCCGACAATGAGGCGATTATTGATGCACAAATGAAAAAACCACGAGTCCCTGTTCACGCCATTGCTACCGCTTCACATCCTTTGATTCGCTTTATTGGTCATCCAGAAGAACAACAAAATTACGAGTTTTTTAAACCATGGCTCAACAAGTTGCCACAATGGATTGCCGAAGGTAAACAGCCATATGTCATGATCCATACCGCAGACAATATAATTGCGCCAGAGTTGGCCGCAAACCTATATAAAGACATACAAAAGCGTATCACACTCCCTGAGTTATCACCTTTCCCAGCTGACGATGGCAACTCGCAGTTACAGATGTTCTAACGCAACACATGACAGAGGCGCGAAATTCCCATAAAATACGCGCCTTTTTTGGTGCCTGACATTTTCAGGCGGCTTGTATGCAGAGACTTAGTTATGAACCCTAAGAGCAATCCAGATACTATTTTTTCGGCTCCAATCGATAAAATTGGGGATTTCACGTTCGATGAACGCGTAGCGGAAGTATTTCCTGACATGATTCAACGATCGGTACCGGGTTACAGCAATATCATTTCTGCAATCGGTATGCTGGCAGAGCGTTTTGTAAAACCTCACTCAAACATCTATGACCTTGGCTGTTCTTTGGGTGCTGCAACATTGTCTATGCGTCGCCATATCAAACAAGAAGGTTGCCAAATCATCGCAGTGGACAACTCTCCTGCGATGGTTGAGCGTTGTAAACTTCACGTCAACGCTTACCGCAGTGACACTCCTGTGGATGTAGTAGAAGCAGACATTCGCAATATCGAAATTGAAAACGCGTCAGTGGTGGTGTTGAACTTCACTTTGCAATTCCTCTCTCCAGAAGATCGTTACTCCTTGCTCGAGAAAATTTACGCAGGCCTGCGTCCAGGCGGCATTTTGATTCTATCGGAGAAATTCGTCTTCGAAGATGAAGTTTCGAACGAACTGTTAATTGACCTTCACCACGACTTTAAACGTGCGAATGGTTATAGCGAACTAGAAATCAGCCAAAAGCGCAGCGCGATAGAAAACGTAATGCGCCCAGATTCAAAGAAAGAACATAAAGAGCGTTTCGCTAAAATTGGCTTTTCTAGCTACGATGTTTGGTTCCAATGCTTTAACTTCGGCTCCATGTTCGCGATTAAATAGACCATGCATACAAAGCCTGAACCATACCGATTTCGGCTTTTGTTAATAATTTATACCCATCAACTCAGCGATTAACTAACTATGTTTAACTTTGCAAATTTCTACCAATTGATTGCCCAAGACACCCGTCTTCAACCTTGGCTTAATGTGCTTCCACAACAGCTAACGGATTGGCAAAATGCAGAGCACGGTGACTTTGGTCGCTGGTTGAAAGCCCTGAACAAAATCCCAGCGGGTAGACCGGACAACATCAACATTGTTGATTCTGTCACGATTTCAAACAATGAGCCCATGCCTCAAGGGGAACTTAAAAAGCTAGAAAGCTTACTTCGTACATTCCATCCTTGGCGCAAAGGCCCATACAACGTACACGGCATCCATATTGATACTGAGTGGCGCAGTGATTGGAAATGGGACCGCGTGCTTCCGCATATTTCACCATTAAAAAATCGCAGCGTACTCGATGTAGGTTGTGGTAACGGCTACCACATGTGGCGCATGCTAGGCGAAGGTGCACGCTTAACTGTCGGTATCGATCCATCTCACCTGTTTCTAATTCAGTTCGAAGCAATTCGTAAACTAATGGGCGATGACCAACGTGCACACCTATTGCCATTGGGTATTGAACAACTACCTAAGTTAGAAGCGTTCGATACGGTATTCAGCATGGGCGTGCTTTACCATCGCCGCTCGCCTCTCGATCATTTAGTGCAACTAAAAGATCAATTGGTATCTGGTGGTGAACTCGTATTGGAAACACTCGTGATTGAAGGTGATGAGAATGCAGTACTGGTCCCGACTTCTCGTTACGCGCAAATGCGTAATGTCTATTTCTTCCCTTCAGCAAAAGCCCTAAAAGTGTGGTTAGAATTGGTCGGTTTTGAAGATGTTCGTATCGTTGATGAAAACATCACATCCGTAGATGAACAACGTACCACAGATTGGATGACGCATAACTCTCTACCTGACTACTTAGATCCGAACGACCCAAGCAAGACTGTAGAAGGCTACCCTGCCCCTCGCCGCGCGGTTCTTGTCGCTCGCAAATCATAATTCGCTGAGATTCCTGACATTGTCTTAACTCATTTTACGAGTTAAGACATTACCCTCTTTCCTCGTAATGAGCGAGTTTGATTTTTGAATCCATTTTTCACGTCAAAATATAAGCACGCTCTAAATAAGGATGCGCTTTTATGTCCTTGATTTTTGGCTTTTCATCACTATTCCTCAAACAATAAGTAATAGAGAAACATTCTTACTTGTGAGGCTTTATCGATATAAGCTAAACTCCTAAAAAATAAACAACTTAATCCAATCCCAAGGTTTTCAATGTTATTACGATTGACCCCGATTGTTGCCATCGCCTTACTATCTGGATGCTCACTAACCAAAGGCGAACAGTACCACCAAGAAACGTTAGCGGCGATTCAAAATTCAGAAGCGAATGTCAATAATCGCATTACCAACCTAGAGCTACAGCTCAGCAACCAATCGGACTATATCGACAGCCTTGAAGAACAAGTCGATAAACTACAGGTTGAACTTCTTACATTTCGCGATGAAGCAATGGCAGAAGTAAAAAAACCGAAAGAGCCGATTATTGTCCAATCTCCCGCTCCTGTGGAACCAACCCCAACTCACGATATTGTCCTTGGCTCTATCGAAAAGGTCACTGTAGAGTCGATTAAGCAAACTTTTGATGCACGTATCGACACTGGTGCCGCGACGTCGTCTTTAAATGCCGTTGATATTGAAGAGTTCGAAAGAAATGGCAAAAAATGGGTCCGATTCCACTTAGCAGACACCAGTAAATCCGAAGAAGAGAAAAGTACTTGGATCGAAGCTCCTGTCATTCGCTACGTCAAAATCCGCCAGGTTACCAGTGAAGAGTTAGAACGCCGCGCTGTGGTAGAACTTTGGGTGCGCGTTGGAAAAATTCATGAAAAAGCGCAATTTACGTTGGCAGATCGCTCACATATGAACCATCCTATTTTACTGGGTAGAGAATTTATGCGCGACATAGCACTTGTCGATGTAAGTCGTACCTATATCCAAACGGACGAAGATAAAAAATAATAAGGTAGATTATGACGTCAAAAATACCGTTTTACCTTTCTATCATCTTATTGGTGATTGCGGGCATTGCTCTGAGTGTTTTCAGACATGAAAACTACGGCGTGCCTTGGACGCCAGGCGAAACTCGCCAGGTATGGGATGTAGAAGCTCGTATTGAGTTCAATGCTAACGGCAACGAAGTAAAAGCGTCACTTGCAGCACCTCATACACAAAGTGGTTACACACTTATCGGTGAATCTGCTTCCTCATCAGGTTATGGCGTTTCCTACATCAATGACGATTCAGGCCGTCGTGCAGAATGGTCAATTCGCCAAGCTCAAGGGCCACAAACCATATACTACAAAGCCCAGTTCTTAGTAGACCCTCAGGCTAAAGTCACTCCTTTACCGCCAACGGAAGACATTACGCCACCAACGCTATCAGCACCACAAGCAGCAGCGGCAAATGCCCTTATCGAACGTGCGATGAGTCGCTCAGCCGATAATGTGACGTTTACTCGTGAGCTTATCAAAGCGCTTAATGACCCAGATAGCCAAAACTCGTCGCTACTACTGAACGATTTCAGCCGTACTGATGCACTGCATAATATTTTGCTTACCGCAGGTATACAAAGCAAAACCGTCGGTGTTATCGAACTAGAAGATGGTCGTCGACGCCAAACAATTCAACCAATGGTTCAGGTTTGGTCAGGTAAAGATTGGGTACTGTTTTCGCCAAAATCCGAACAAAAAGCAGTGAAACCCAACTTGTTAGTGTGGGATGAATCAAACGTATCCTTACTTGACCTTGTTGGTGGTAAAAATAGCCAAGTGCATTTCTCGATGATTAAGCAAGAAATGACACCACAACAAGCTACAAACAACAAAATAGAAGCAGATGGATTACTGAATATTTCAATTCATAGCTTACCTTTGGAAGAGCAAGCGATGTTCAAAACCATCATGCTCATCCCTATTGGTGCTCTGATCGTTGTGTTCTTGCGTGTGATTATCGGCCTGAAAACATCCGGTACCTTCATGCCTGTGTTGATTGCCGTTGCTTTTGTTCAAACTCAACTATTAACGGGTATTGTCGGTTTCTTGCTAATTGTAGGTACAGGCCTGATTATTCGAAGCTATTTGTCTAGGTTGAACTTATTGCTGGTAGCAAGGATATCTGCGGTCATTATTACCGTTATCATGATCATCTCGGTGTTCACCGTTGTTGCGTTTAAGATGGGCTTAACGGAAGGCCTAACAATTACCTTCTTCCCTATGATAATCTTGTCTTGGACGATTGAACGTATGTCAATCCTATGGGAAGAAGAAGGTGCGAAGGAAGTTGCTCTGCAAGGTGGTGGTTCATTGCTGACAGCGGTATTAGTTTACCTTGCAATGACGAACTCATACATTCAACACTTAACCTTTAACTTCATTGGTCTACAGTTGATTGTTCTGGCCGGTATTCTATTACTAGGTACTTACACAGGTTACCGCCTCACTGAGCTACGACGCTTCAAACCACTAGCGGAGGACTAAACGATGTTCGAAAGTTTTACTTCGCCGTCTAAGCTTCGCCATAAAGGCATTATGGGGATGAACAAGCGTAACCACAGCTATATTGGCCGTTACAATGATCGTTCTAAATACCCACTTGTCGATGACAAGCTAAAGACCAAAATTATTGCACAGGCAGCAGGAGCAACAGTTCCTGCCCTGATCGGTGTCATTCATAACCAAGCTGAAGTTAAGACTATCCACAAAATGGTTGAAAACTGGCCTGGTTTTGTAATCAAACCTGCACAAGGTAGTGGCGGTAAAGGCATTCTGGTTGTTACGTCTCACAAAAACGGGGTATATACCAAACCCTCCGGCTCTACAATTGGTAGGGATGAGGTCGAGCGTCACATTAGTAATGCGCTTGCTGGCCTTTTCTCTCTTGGTGGTAAAAATGACGTTGCTGTGGTTGAAAACTTAATCAAGTTTGATGACTGTTTTGATGGCTTCAGTTATGAAGGCGTACCAGATGTTCGGATCATCGTATTTAAAGGTTATCCAGTTATGGCGATGATGCGCTGTTCTACAGCGGCTTCCGACGGCAAAGCAAACCTTCACCAAGGTGCGGTAGGAGTAGGCATTGACATCGCGACAGGTAAAGCCGTCAGAGCGGTGCAGTTCGATCATCCAGTGACTCATCACCCTGATACAGGTAAAGACCTTTCGACCCTTCAAGTACCGCATTGGGAGCGCTTGCTGGAGCTTGCGTCAAGTGCCTGGGAAATGACAGGTTTGGGATACATGGGTACGGATATGGTGCTGGATAAAGATGAAGGGCCTATGGTTTTAGAGCTTAACGCTCGCCCTGGTCTGGCAATCCAAATCGCTAATGGTGCAGGCTTGCTTCCTCGTTTGAAACACATAGAGAGCCTTGGCACACCTGCTGAGTATCCAAAACCGATTGAACGCGTCGCTTACGCGGCAGAGCAGTTCGGTGTGAAGCCGTTGTTCTAACCCTTCGACATAATGTTCGTTATTACTCGCCAGTAATTGTCATGATTACTGGCGTTTTTGTTCCCGCATCCAAAAACCTTGCACTTGCTCTCCTTATTAAACACATCCTTCTCATATATAAGTTGAATCAATGATCGAGCTAACAAAATCAACATAGATCGTTTCTTTTCTACTTTGCCTTTTGAGTATGATGAGAGCTCCCCTTACTCAACTTGAGAGGTTGGGAAATGCTAATAAAAGAAACAAATAATGATGAACCAGAGCTTGAAGAACAAGAGAGCTTAGACCAACACCTACAACGCTTGTCTGAGCTTTCTGTCCAAGCACTTGAAGAGCTTGCTGAAATGATCGAAGTCAGGGACGATATTCCAGAGGAATAAACGTCGCTTCCTCATTAAGTTCCGCTAATAAGCCGAGACTGCCGTCCTACAGTCTCGGCTTGTCTTATGTTGTTCGAAGCCTGCCTCGCAAACAGATACAAAAACGCCCGCGTTCATTGCGGGCGTTTTGTTAGATTCGAAGTTTACGATTCAAACTCTTCAATCATCTCTTGTGCTTCAGTCTTAGGCTTATCCGTTTGACCAAAACCACGCAGACCAACCACGTGTACGTGTTCGTGATCTTTAAACACCTTACGCACCAGTTTGTAGGTCGTACCTTTCTCTGGGCTGATGTTTTCAGGTGCCGCGATAAGAAGCTGCATATCCAGACGGTCACACAATTCGAACAATGTCGCGATCGATTTCGCATCCAGACGCGCTGCTTCATCCAAGAAAAGCAAACGACAAGGCACAATGTCTTTGCTGCGTAGACGACGAGACTCTTCTTCCCAGCTTTGAACAACCATCAGAAGGATTGACTGACCGGTACCGATCGCTTCACCTGTTGATAGCGCGCCAGACTCTGCTTGTAGCCAACCGTCTGTACCACGGTTCACTTCTACACTTAGCTCTAGGTAGTTACGGTAATCCAGTAGCTCTTCACCCAGAACCTGAGGAGAACGTTGACCCATATCGATATGTGGGTTCACGCGTTGGAACAGTTTCGCCATTGCTTCAGAGAAGGTAAAGCGAGTCGATTCAAACAGATCTTTATGCTGCTCCTGCTGTGTCGCTAGTCCGTTCAGTAGCACTTCGTGACTTTCACGAATCTTCACGTTTAGACGTACGCCCTTCACCTGACCAAACGAGATGTTCGACAAACCTTGGTTCAGCATACGAATACGGTTTTGCTCACGCTGAATCGTCTTCTTGATGATGCTCGCTACTGACTCAGAGCTGATCGCTAGACGGTTTTCACGTTGCGTTAGCTCTTCCGTTAGACGCGCCAGCTCGACTTCCATCTCTTCGATTGCTTCAACTGGGTCATCAGTACGGATGATATCCTGACGAATACGCTCACGAAGGTGTTGGTATACAGCAATATAGAACAGAACTTTACGCTCTGGACGTGCGTTATCTTCTGATAGACGCAGCGCATCACGCAGGTCGTCATTGTTCGCAACCGCTAGACGCAGCGCCCCCAATGATTTATCAGACATAGAACGCAGCTCATCCGCAGACATGTAAGCCAGTTCACGCTTGTGTAGACGACGCTCAACATCGTTCTCACGCGCTAAACGAAGTACTGAACACCAGCCAGCTTTCGCTGCAACCACGAAGGTACGCAACTCAACATATTCTTTCTGAACTTTCTTCAGGCGTTTCGCCAAGCCTTTCATCTCTAGTTCAGTAGAGGTGATCGTGCGCTCGTATTCGCTCTTACGACTGCGAGACGTGTGTAGACGCTCGTGCAGTTCGTCACGACGACGCATTGCACGTTCTTCTGCACCTTCGTCCGCGTTCACGCCAAACTCTTGAAGTTCTTGTTTGAACTCTTGAACCGTTTCCAGTTTCGCTTGGTGTGAACTCTTCAATGATGCCAATACTTGGTTGTATTGGTTCATTTGACCTTGCGATTGTTTCAACTCTTCACGAGAGCGTGTACGCATTTGTTCAGCTTGAACCAGTTTAGCTTTTAGCTGCTCACTCAGTTCGCTACTCTTGTTCAGTAGGTCTACTGAATCTGAGTAAGCGAAGTAGTGACGACGTTCAACGAGATCCGAGAGTGCAAAGATTTGCTTCTTAAGATCTTGTAGCCGCTCGTCTGCCGCTTTGTATTCTGCTTCTAGTGCATCGAATTGCTCTGGGTCAGCATCAAGCGCAGACGCAATATTCTCTAATTGCGCGACGGCTTTTGCATGGTTGCTTAAGAAGTTCTTCGCCTCTGCAAGCTGAGCGATTTTCTCTTCTAGCTCATCAAAACGCGCTTGCAATGACTCATCTTCAACAAGCACCATGTGTGACGCTAGCTTGTCCAGAGAAGACAACGCTTGCTTGCTGGTTTGAAGCTGAGAACGTTGTTGTTGCTCTTTCGCATCCAGATCCGCCAGCACGCGAGCAATTTGGTTACGCTTATCACGAATAGTTGCCAGTGCTTGTTCTGGATCGGCGTCAAAAGCAACCTGAATGTGGTTAGACACAAATAAGTTAAACGCTTGGTACAAGCGCTGCATTTTCTGAGAATCAAACGCCGCTTTTGCGTGTTTCTCTACCACTTCTTCTCGTTCGTTACGCAGCAACTCTAGACGCTGCTCACGTGCCGCGCGGCCAAACAATGGGATCTCAGGCAAGCGAGAGTAACGCATTTGGCGATCGTTCATACGAACGCAAACCGCGCCCTCTAACTCTTCTGCATCGAACGAGCTGTCATCAAAGGCATCGATGTCACCTTCAATGATGTACAAGTCTTCTGGACAGTCGTCTAGCTCTACCAGTTTTTCTTCGATGCCTGACAAGTCAGAAACAACGATAGCGTGACGAGCCGGACCGTACATCGCACTGAAGTAAGGCGCGTCATCAATCGTGATGTCATCGTAGATCTCAGACAGCAATACACCGCCCAGCGTATCTGCCAAACCTTTCAGGCGAGGGTCATTTGAACCACCAGGAGAAGCAAGACGCTCAATCTCAGCGTCTAGCTGGCTACGGCGCTCAGCAAGCTTATCTTTAGCTAAAGACAACTCCCTTTCTTGTTCAAGGACAACTTGCATGTGGTTCATTACCGCATGGCGATCCTCAAGTTCTTCACCGCTCTGCTCTCTCAGTTTCTCTAGCGCATCGTTCGCCGCAATCCAAGCTGGTGCTATTGCTTCAAGCTTACTGATTTCTGCCACCGCGTTTTGCTCTAGACGGCGCTGTTCACCACGCTGATCACGAACTTCTTCTTGAGCTATCTCTAGTGATTCGATTTGCGTCGCATGACGTTCACGTTCTTGTTCAAACGTAACCTCATCGGTTAGTTCAACGTGATATTGCTTTTTGTATTCAGCAACCAGTTCACGTGCTTGACGCTGCTGGTTAAGGCTGCGTTCGAGATCACGGTGTTGTGCTCGCCATTGTTGTTCGTTTTGTGCAATTTGTTGTGACTCACGCGCTTTCGCAATTGCAGTTTTCGCATGCTCAGACGCGTCTTTGCGCTCAACTTGACCAACGATGCTTTGTACCAGTTTAAGCGCGGTTTCAAACTGCTCTGCCGCTGCAGAAGACATGTCCAGTTTGTGCTTAACCGATAGCAACGAATTGGTGCTTTCTGATTCTTTGTTCTTAAGCTCAGAGACAAGCGCTTGAGCCGATTCCGCCGTTAGGCTGTCATCGCCAAGTAGTTGCTTCGCTTTCTCCAGCGCTTGAACTGCTTGTTGATATTGAAGGGCGCGAGTTTGCTGAACGTCAAGAGCTTGCTGGTAATCAGCAAGTTGCGTCTTAAGGCTATCCACCTCTTCTTCTGCAACGGTAGCTTGCTCTTCAGCCATCATCACGCGTTCTTGCGCTTCTTCCACTACCATCATTTGTTCTTCAAGACGCTCGCTCAGCTCTTCAAGATCTTCTTGGTAGCGTTCGATCTTCTCTTGCTGACGCAGCGCGTTTTGCACCAGTTGCAAGTGATCAGAAGCCGCTTGGTAGTCTTGCTCTAAAGAAGATTCTGACTCGATCAGCAGTTCCAGCTCTTCTTGAACGCGGTTAAGCAGATTGTTTTGCTCAATCAAGGTTTCGCGAGAACCAAATAACTCTGAACGCAAAGACAATGTCTGTTCTAGTTTTTTACGGCGCTCGTTGGCATGGCGCATATAGTCCGCTGCCACGTAGTTGGTCGACTCTGTAATCAAGTGTTTGAACAAGTCACGATCTGCTTGCGTGGTTTTGATCGCTTCTAGCGTCATGCGGTTTTCACGCAGTGCCGATTCCATATCTTGGAACGCTTTTTTCACGCCGCCGTTTTGTGGCAAAAGGTAGTCACGTAGCGAGCGCGTAATCGCACTTGAGATACCACCGTAAAGCGATGCTTCGATCAGGCGGTAGAATTTAGAACGGTCACCAGAGTTACGCAGTTTCTTCGGAATCACACCGAATTCAAACATTTGTGCGTGGTAATCCACGATAGAAGAGAACGCTTTGAACTGAACGCCTTCAAATTCCGCGATCGATTCTTTTACTTCGTTGATTTGACGTACACGAGCTTGAGTCGCAGATACGCTTTCAACCAAAATATCCGTTGGTTTCACATGGCTTGGAAGACCTTGGATCACAAACGGTTTGATGTCTACTTTCTTATCACGACCCGCAACTTGCTGTAGTTTTACTGCAAACAATAGGCGTTGGTTACGTGAGTTCACCACGTCTAGCGCCGCATAACATGCGCCCGGCTGTAGCTTACCGTACAAACCTTTGTCGCGAGACGATTGGCTGCTGCCTGCTTCTGTCGTATTACGGAAGTGCAGTAGCGTTTGGTCAGGAATCAATGCGGTGATGAACGCCGCCATTGTGGTTGATTTACCTGCACCGTTACCACCTGATAGCGTGGTGACCAGACCATCGATGTCAAACGTACGGGCAAAGAAGCCGTTCCAGTTGACCATGGTCAGCGATTGGTATTTACCGCGTTCAATCATGCTCATGCTTCACCCTCTTCTGTTGTTTCTTCTTGGGCTTGGTCGTCTTGATCTTCTTCAGACAATAAGCTGCCTTGGCTTGGCTCTTTGGTGTGCACTACTGCTTCACCATCACGGATCAGACGCAGCTGCGCTTCACGCATGTCATCGCCAATACGTACATCGGCACCAAAGCGGAATACCGCTTCACTGATGCTGAATTTACCGGTTTCACCGATGTTGATGATCATGCCTAGGCGACGCAGACGACGAAGTGACGTACGTACTTTTTCAAACAGCTTTTCTTTATCGAGGTCAGAACCAGTCGCACGGTTCGTCACTAGCTTCATCAGCTTGTTTTCATCTGCTAGAGCAAGCAGTTCGTCGTACAGCTCTTGGTTAGTGAAGATGCCTTCGTGCGCAAGACGCTCTGGGCTTAGATAAAGGAAACACAGTACCTTACCCACCAGCATATCCAGTTCAGAAAGAACACTACGGCCAATCAGAGACGTTGAACGAGGACGAAGATAGAAGAAACCTTCTGGCGCTTTCACCAATTCGGTGTTGTAGCGTTGGTAGAAAGAAGAAAGCTCAAGTTCGAAATCCGACAGCAACGCGTGGTTGTCTAGATCTTCACTTGAGATATGACGCCCTGCTCGAAGCATGCTGTCTAGCGCTGGGAACAGAGGGTTAGAAATTGCTTTTGCCAGATTCTCTGACATGTATTCATTAGTATCGGTCGATGACATTCGCTTGTACCTTTGCCCCAAATTCGTTGATTGCTTTCCAGTCTGGTTGAATCGCTTGGTAATCCGATTCTGAATACCCTAGACGTACAGCTTGATCGACGATAATGCGAGCTAAATCAAAATGATGAGTGTAAGGGTGCTGTGCAAGGTAATCTCGCAGTACCACACTCAAATCGATTGGTGTGCCTTGATCTTTATGCGCTTTTAGCATGTCACCAATTCGTTCAGACAGCTCATCATTGACTTGTTGAAACTCTTCGTATTCTACTTCCATCGGAACTTGACCCGTTACCTCGTCATCACGCAGTACTAGGGCCTCATCACGAAGGTCAGAAAGCCTCTCCGCATCTGCATAAGTCAGATACCAAGGCGCATCGAAGTAATCTTTGACAGATTGACGCAGACGCGAGCTAAACGCACGGTTCTTATCCATATCGATTGCAGTACGAATAAACTTGTGCACGTGTCGGTCGTAACCAATCCAAAGGTCGATCGCTTGCTGGCCCCAGCTTGTGATTCGGTCCAGCTTCATTTGCAGACCAAACAAGGCTTCTTCGATAAACTCCAGCTCAGGGTCACCGTAAACAATTTCTTGAATATCGAGGATCTGAGTTTGCAGTTCATCACTGGCGGCTTGCAGCGTATCTTGAAGTTCACGCAACGTGCTTGATGTTTCTGACAGAAGTGCTTCACAGTTGTTGATCGCTTCGCGCCAGTCTTTGTTAAGCAGGTCAGCAATCTGTTGTTTCACTGACTGTTGCTGCTCATCCATAACACGTTGGTTGAGGTCAATTTGATCGAAGATTTCGCCTACAGAATATTTTAAAACACCGTATACGTTTTTCTTCCAGTGACCCGGTGTGCCACCTTTTTGTGCTGCCTCAATCGCTTTCGCCATTTCATCCGCTACCATGGATAGCTGGATAGATAGACGCAGTTTTGAGAACTCACGATGACGCACGTAGTAGTCGGTTATTCCTATCGCTAATGGCGACAAGCGGTAAATGCTCGCTCCGTCAGTAATCTCACTGACAAAACGGCTCATAAGACGCTGCTTAACCATCTCGTTGATCGCATTGTTCGCACGAAAAGCGGAGGCTTCGCCGGTCTCATCAAATAGTCGAGTGACGATGGCAAATGCATCATGCAGTTCACCTTCACCCAGTTCTTCATCGAACCTTTCATTACTCAGTACGGCAATGGCTATCAAAAATGCCAATCGCTCTGTGGTCAGGTTCAACGAGAAATCGTGCTGCTTAACCCAGCCAACCAGCTCATCGATTGGTTGCTCTGCAGCATTGAGAGTCATCTCACTCATTGTTATTCCTGTTTATCGTTCTTTTTAGCCCACACATGAATGTAGCGGCCTAATGAGAGGTATGGCTCTTGTCGACAAAGTTGTTTTTCTAGCGCCAACACATCTTCAAACTCGTAATCACCCATGTATTCCATATTGCCTATGTAATCACTAAATGAGCGAATACCAGATTTGCCACAAATATTAAAACCTGAATTTTCTATCCACTGGTAGACTTCTTCAGGTTTTAAGCCTTTTTGCGGCTGTAGTTTAAATCTTTTTCGGTGAGGCATGCCGTCTAATATATGAGGAATGTTGCCACAAACCACGTTTTTATAGACTAAACCGTGGTGGTTGTAGAACATGACTGATGCGATACCTCCCGGTTTTACTTGTTCAAGAACTGTTTCAAGTGCGGCCTTAGGATCAACCAGCCACTCCATCACAGCGTGGAACATAACCAGATCGACCTGTCCATCCATATGTTCACCGATGGATTGGACAGGCGAATGAATCAGGCGATACTGCTCAAGCAAACCGTTTTTTTCAATATCCTGCTTAGCCAACTGCAGCATTTCCGAAGATAGATCACATAAAGCGATTCGATGTCCGAGCTTAGCAAGCTTTTGCGACATTTGTGCCAAACCACCACCAGCGTCCAACACTTCTAGGGGTTGCTGGTCAGCATCTAATTCACTTAGAATCTGTAGAAAATCTTCCCACACAATGATTTGGCGGATCTCCCCTTTATCGGAGCCGTAAATATTTTTTGCAAATTTGTGGGCGATATCGTCGAAATTGCGGTCTTCTGTCACTTCTGCTGAGTTATCATAACGGATTGTGCCGCTATTCTGGCACAAGGAAAGCAGGAATAAAGAGGGATACCCTCATTTTTATTATCAATTGATGTTTTTTCGGACTATTTATGTATGTTTGAGCTGAAAAAAGTAGTGTCAGCCATGCTTATGCCCCTTCCGGCATTGCTGCTGATAGGCTTGTTGGGTCTTGCTCTCATTAGTTTTACTACAAAACGTAAAACTGGCTGCTTCGTTGTTCTATTCTCTTTTGTTGGCATTTTTCTTGTTGCCTTCCAACCTGTTTCAACCAAGCTTCTTATGCCGTTAGAGCGAGAGCATAAAGCCTTTTTGCCAGTTTCTGGCACCATCGACTACGTGATGGTTTTAGGGAATGGTCATGTTATCGATGACGAAATTCCACCCACCTCGCAGTTAAGCCGTGCAGCATTAATGCGCTTAACTGAGGGCATTCGTATTTTAAGAATGTATCCAGGCGCGAAATTAATCTTATCCGGCTATGCTGGCGGATCTGAAATTAGCCACGCGCGAATGATGGCGAACGTTGCCCTTGCGTTGGGAGTCGCGAAATCCGATATCATTTTATTAGAAGATGCGAAAGATACGTGGGAAGAGGCGCGTCAAGCGGCTGCATTCGTTCAACAAAAGGAGATTGTGTTAGTCACTTCTGCGAGTCACATGAGCCGTGCATTGTATGAGTTCAACGCAGCAGGCATTAAACCAATCCCAGCCCCGACCAACTTCTTAGCTATTAGCGAGATAAGTCAACCTTGGGATAAATACTCACCTAAAGCGCGTTACTTAGAACAAACAGAGCTTTATTGGCATGAGTACTTGGGCAGTATTTGGCAAAGGTTGCGTGATACTGTCGGCCAAACACCAATGGTTGAAGCAAACTAGTATTATCTTGAAGCCACAAAAAAGGAGAGCCGAAGCTCTCCTTTTTCTTTTTACGATTGAGTTATGTTCCAACTAGTCACCAGCAAACATATAGCCTTCGCCGTGTACCGTTACAAAAATCTGTGGGTTCTTAGGATCGAACTCCATTTTTGCGCGCATACGTCGAATAAGAACATCAATGGTGCGGTCATTCGGCGCATCCACTCGATGGCTGATCATGTTCAAAATACGCTCACGACTTAACACCTGGTTAGGATAAGACGATAATGCCACCAAAAGTTCATACTCTGCTTTAGTTAGTTTTACTGGCTCACCGTTGCGGCTAAGTGCGCGACGTTGAATGTCGAATGTCCACTCCCCAAAGCGCACAATGTGCTCTTCACTGGTTTCATTCGCTTTCGAGCTGCCACTGCGCGCTGCTGAAATACGCCACAGCAAGTTTTTAACGCGAACTAACAGCTCTCTCAGTTCAAAAGGTTTTGTCACATAATCGTCAGCACCCATTTCTAGGCCTACGATTTTATCAATGCTATCCGTGCGTCCTGTTACTAATATGATACCAATATCCGATTGGCTACGTAACTCACGAGTAAGCATCAGGCCGTCTTCACCAGGCAGGTTAATATCCAGCATGATCAGGTCTACATCGCCCGCTTGCAAAACTTCACGCATTTCTGCGCCACTCTCTGCTTCGCTGACTTGGTAGCCCTCATTTTGGAAATATCCCGCAAGCTTACTACGAGTTACAACATCATCTTCTACGACTAATACGTGATAGCTCATTTACACCACTTTTCTGTCTTCTTATTATCCAAGACGTATTCTATTCATAACTAGTAACATTTCTAGTCATAGATACATTAAAACGCAAGATTTAGCGTTTTTATTGATTCAAAACAAGCTTGCCCATTGCTATTAATAAACGGTCATTTTTGACCATAAAACATAACAATTATAGTTACTGCTATTCATTTTAATTGATTACACTTAGGGGATATCCCTAATTGACTTTGTGATGCATGACTTGAAGCATCATTCAGGAGCCCAAAATGCAAGAAGTGAAAGCTTTTAATGAAAAACGCGCTGAAATTTACTGGTGGTTTTCGAGCTTGTTCGCAAAAGAACTAACAGAGAAAGAATTGGAAGCCTATCACAGTGTTGAAATTCGCAGTTTTCTCGCAGGTTTAGGTGAAAATGAGTCGCTAAAACCAGCCGTTGATAGCCTAGTTGATGCGCTGAATCGGTTACAAGATCGTGAAGATGCACAACTAGAGCTTGCAGCTGACTTTTGTGAACTGTTTTTGAAGACAGAAAAATACGGCGCTCTTCCTTACGCATCCATGTACATTGGTGAATCAGGTTTACTGAATGACAAGCCAGCTGAGGAAATGGAAAAGTTGATGGCTGAATTTGGCGTTCAAGTAGACGAAAACCTAAAGGAACCTGCGGATCACTTAGCCGTTGAGCTCGACTTTCTCGGGAACATGATTATCCGCTCAAACGAGCTTGAACAAGAAAAACACATGGAAGAAGCCTTCGTTAAACAAAACGACTTTATCCAGCAACAATTGATGTCTTGGTTACCTCAGTTTTCAGACAAATGTAAACAATTCGACGAATTTGGATTTTACTCGAGTGTCGCGAAACTATTAGTTGCATTTTGTAAACTAGACAGCGCCTACCTTCTTGGTGAATAATTGCCGCCTATTTTTAGGGAGCCTGCCTATCGGGCTTCCTGTATGCCTGAAAGTGACCAATTGTAAGTAACTTGGGTATAATATTCGTTTGCCTTAACTTAGCGCAAAGACGCTTGGTTATTTAGCAGTCAAAATGTGACTTCAAATACACAAATCTCTTGCTGAAAACATTGCTAGTCAGTTCACATAGGGCTAAAATGTGAGCGCAAACGATTAAATATGATTTATATGTAAACCGCTGAAATATAGCGGTTTTTGTGTTTTCTTAACAGGTTGATGGCAATTTCTCATCAGATAGAAAAAAGATAAAATTCATCGACCGATGCTGCTACGTACCCTTTTGTCGCACTTGGATCAACCGCTGCCGAGACACTTAGCGCCAATTTTATATTGCTAGGTGTGAAACCATTAGAGCATCAGGTACATCCAATACGACATATTTCAGTAGCTCGATACAGGACACCATTTATGGCCACGATAAAAGACGTTGCTCGCTTAGCCGGCGTTTCCACTACGACAGTTTCGCACGTTATCAATAAAACGCGTTTCGTTGCAGAAGCAACGCAAGAAAAAGTAATGAAAGCCGTTGACGAGCTGAATTACGCGCCAAGTGCCGTTGCACGCAGCCTAAAATGCAACTCAACTCGTACGATTGGCATGTTAGTAACTCAATCAACTAACCTATTTTTCTCAGAAGTGATTGATGGCGTTGAGAGCTACTGTTACCGCCAAGGCTATACTCTGATTTTATGTAACACAGGCGGGATTTACGAAAAACAACGCGATTACATTCGTATGCTGGCTGAAAAGCGCGTTGATGGCATCCTAGTGATGTGTTCTGACTTAACCGAAGAACTAAAAGAGATGCTTGACCGTCATGCGGACATTCCTAAAGTGGTCATGGATTGGGGCCCAGAGAGCTCACAAGCAGACAAGATCATGGATAACTCAGAAGAAGGTGGCTACATTGCAACCAAACATCTGATTGACAATGGTCATACGGATATCGCTTGTCTAAGCGGTCATTTTGAAAAGCTTGCTTGCCAAGAGCGCATTGCAGGTTTCCGTCGCGCAATGAGCGAAGCGAACCTAGCTGTAAATGAAGACTGGATCCTTGAAGGTAACTTTGAATGTGATACGGCCGTATTAGTTGCAGATAAAATTACCGCAATGGACAAGCGCCCGACGGCGGTATTCTGTTTTAACGACACAATGGCTCTAGGCCTAATGAGCCGCTTGCAACAAAACGGGATCAAAATTCCTGAAGATATTTCAGTGATCGGCTACGACAACATCGAGCTTGCGGAATACTTCTCTCCACCGCTAACGACTATCCACCAACCTAAACGTCGTGTTGGTAAAAATGCATTCGAAATTCTACTTGAGCGTATCAAAGATAAAGAACACGAAAAACGAATTTTCGAGATGCAACCTGAGCTTGTAATTCGAAATACTGTGAAAAAAATGAACTAAATTTCACTGTATTTAACCGTGTTAAATAAGCGCTCTACAGGGGCGCTTATTTTTTTGGAAAAATTAAGCATTCTCTAATACTTCACACCACTCTAATAACAATTGACTAACGTTAACTCCCTGTTTTATATAAATGTAATATATATTAAGAACTCCTTTTCAAAGGCCAATTTGCACCTTTCCATATGCAAAATAGAGCATTCAATCTATCATTTTTATTGAACCGAAATCACACTTTTAACGCTAAACCGTGATGTTAATTCAATATAAGAAGTATGCTCATTGTGTCACGCACAGGGCAAACCATTCGAAAGAGTGGGACGCAAAGCCTCCGGCCTGAACCATATTACGATATGGAAGGTAGCGGGGTTACCGATGGCAAGTGTGTAAGCAATGACTTTACTCTGTAATGACATTGTTTTTACGCATGTTTGCTACTCTCTCGGACCTGACTTTTGGTGGCGTAATATTAATTACACCGAGATAACAAAACATGGATAAACCGATACTCAAAGACTCTATGAAGCTATTTGAGGCACTTGGTAATATCAAGTCGCGCTCAATGTTTGGTGGCTTCGGACTATTCGCTGATGAAACAATGTTTGCACTAGTGGTAAACAATCAGCTTCATATCAGAGCAGACCAAAAAACTTCATCTGACTTCGAGAAACAAGGGCTAAAGCCTTACGTTTATAAAAAACGTGGCTTTCCAGTCGTTACAAAGTACTACGCTATTTCCAGCGATTTATGGGAATCAAGCGAACGCTTAATCGAAGTAGCGAATCAATCATTGAAAAAGGCAAAGCTTGAGAAAGAACAGCAAGCAAGTACAAAGCCTAACCGTTTGAAAGATTTGCCTAACTTACGACTGGCTACCGAGCGCATGCTAAAAAAAGCCGGCATCGAATCCGTAGAGAAGCTTGAAGAGGAAGGTGCGCTTAACGCCTATAAAGCGATAAGAGATACGCACTCTGCAACCGTCAACATTGAGTTGCTATGGGCACTAGAAGGGGCTATCAACGGCACTCATTGGAGTGTGGTACCTCAAGCTCGCCGAGATGAGTTGATGAACGGCCTCCAATAAAAGTCGGCCTAAAAACTATCTTGTAAAACCGCAGTCTAATCTGCGGTTTTTTTGTGAAATTTTTTCGGTTTTCCTACTGTCTTATTACATATATCCCAAATTGGAATCAAAATTATGAATAAGAAACTGATATTAGGTCTCATCCTACTAGCGGCTATCGTCTTTTTAGGTATTAACTTTGGCCAGTATTTAACCTTAGAGAATGCAAAAGCCCAACAAGAAGCACTAACTACATACATCGATCAGAATTTTGTATTCTCGGCTGCGATTTACTTTTTTACCTACATTGCAATTACCGCTTTTTCTATCCCAGGAGCGGCAGTAGTCACCTTACTTGGTGCAGCCTTATTTGGTTTTTGGACAAGCTTGCTACTGGTTTCTTTCGCTAGCACTATGGGGGCAACACTGGCCTTCTTGAGCAGCCGATACTTATTGCGTGACTGGGTACAAAACAAATTCGGAAATAAACTCAACGCAATTAATCAAGGTGTCGAAAAAGACGGAGCTTTTTATCTATTTTCCTTGCGTCTAATCCCTGTATTCCCTTTCTTTCTAATCAACTTACTGATGGGCTTAACGCCGATGTCTGTAGGTAGATTTTATCTCACTAGCCAAATAGGTATGCTGCCAGGCACAGCCGTATATCTGAATGCAGGTACTCAATTAGCAACAATTGAAAGCCTATCGGGCATTGTTTCACCCGCAGTATTAGCGTCTTTTGCGCTATTGGGACTATTTCCAATCATCACTAAATGGGTTATGAATAAAGTAAGGCCGACACCAAGTCAGCAAAACTCGTAATTGGTGAAGTGGGTATTTTGATGAAAATATTTATCGCTAAAAACCCAGCAGAAGCACACATTGTATGTGAGCTGCTTAAAGTGGAACAAATTTACTGTGAAGTTCGTGGAGAAGGTATTTTCGGCTTAAAAGGAGAACTGCCGTTTGGTGATGATACCGATCCTTATGTGTGGCTTTTTGACACTGCACAAAAGATGAAAGCTGAAGAAATAGTAAAAGCATATCGAAAACAATCCGATAGGCATGAGTATCAAGATTGGCAATGCCCAAAATGTCATGAAATAAACGAAGGGCAATTTGGTGCATGTTGGCAATGTGGATATCAACTAGGAGAGCTATAGCGGCTCTCCTATTCAGTGGATGCACTCAGTTTTAAGCACATACAGCTTGCTGTTTAATAAACTCGATGGAGTGTTGATTGAAGTCTTCTGGACGCTCTACATTGCATACATGACCACAATTCGGGATTTCTCGTAGAATGCTGAGCTTATGTGCTGCAACCATTTCTTTGACAGGTTTAATAAACATGTAATCCCTGTCGCCCATTAAGTAAAGAGTCGGAATGGGTAACTCTCGATCTTTAAAATATTTCATTAACGGATTTACATCAGCGGCAAGAATAAACCAACGTTTAAATTCTTTTTGGCAAAGCTTCTTGGCTTCGCGAATAAAAAGGTGGCGAGATTCTCGTTGGCTTCTTTGAGGCATAACAATATAAGCGAACAGTTTGTAGAGCCACATGTACGGTAGGATATGCTTACAAAAATTACCTAATTTCACCAATATCTGAGAACGAGTGTTAAGCCTTGTGACAGCACCGCCGAGCACCATCGAACGTACGCGCTCTGATGACAATTCAGCAAGGTTTCGAACAATAATAGTACCAAGCGACATACCGACAAAATGAGCGGATTGGATCTTTAAATGGTCCAATACTTTCAAAATATCTTGGGTAACTTCCGTAAAGGTATAACGGCTAGCAATGAGCTCTTTAAGTAACTGATTTGACTTTCCATGACCTCTTAAATCGATCAGCAATAAGTTAAAGTGTTGCTTGTAAGCTTTAATTTGCTTGAACCAGATAGAAGAGCTACCACCAGCACCGTGCACAAATACAACCCACTCATTACTAGTAGGGTGCAAATAGGTTTTATGAAAAAGTAGCGGCTGGGTCATATTGAGTATCAAAAAGATCGTGCTATTGAGTAAAAAGCCATCCTACCACACTCCCCTTACTCAAGATAATAAAGGCACCTCATTCGGTGCCTTTCGTTACAATTTTAAGTCAAACTAACGCTGAGTGGTAAAGCTGCAAATAAGATTCTGCGGCCTTTTGCCAACAAAAGTCTTGTTGCATCGCGTGCAACTGTACTTTATTCACTTCAGGCTCGTTTTGAGCGTAGAGCAACAGTGCCCTTAGCATCGTTAACAACAATGCCTGCGGTGTCGGTTCGAAAAAAACAAACCCCGTTGCTTCAGATGGGTTTACATCATAATCGCTAACGCTGTCCTTCAAGCCACCAACACCGCGTACTATCGGTAATGTCCCATAAGCCATACTATAGATTTGGTTTAAGCCACATGGTTCAAACTCAGAAGGCATCAAGAAGAAATCAGAACCCGCTTCAACGATATGCGCAAGTTCATTGTCATACGCTTCTACAAAGGCAAATTGGCTAGAAAACTGCGCGGCAACCTCTCGTAACTGAGCGGCAAGAACAGGGTCTCCGGTCCCAACGACAACTAGCTGAACATCGTGCTTCAAAAAATCGGCCAAAGCAGGCAACAAGTAATGAACGCCTTTCTGCTGGGTCAACCGACAAACCATACCGAACATAGCTACATCTTTTTCGGGCAAATTTAGTCTTTGTTGTAATGCTTTTTTACAAGCTTTCTTCCCTTGCGACATACTTTTCTGGTCGGCGCAGTAATTAACCGGCAAGTAGGTATCCGTTTCCGGATTCCAAGCGCTGTAATCACAACCATTCAAGATGCCGACTAAGTCCTGCGCACGTTGCTGAAACTCCCAAGCCATGCCGTGACTGCCAAGCTCTGTTTTTAGTTCCTCTGCGTACGTAGGGCTAACCGCGTTTATCTTATCTGCATTCATTACACCAGCTTTAAGCATCGTAATATGCGTTGCACTCACCGCAGCATCGGGAACGTTTCTACAATGAAACTCTGGCAAACACTGCACGTCTTCATAACTAAATACGCCTTTAAAGACCGCATTGTGAATTGAAATGACGCTTTTAGTATGAGCAAAAAACGGATCATTGCCATACCTGTGCTTGAGCAAAAATGGAACAAGACCTGTGTGCCAATCGTTCGCGTGTATGATATTAGGTTGAAAGGCGAGCTTGGGTAACATATCGAGACATGCTGCACTAAAAAACGCAAAGCGCTCGCCGTTATCAGTATACGCTTGGTTGTTCTCCGCATACATTGATGGTCGATTGAAATACGGCGGACAATCAATCAGGTAAACAGGATTTTGACCTAACATGAGCCGCAAAACTCGATACTCCGTATGCGGCCATGATGTTAATTCTGTTTCTAATACAACTTCTGCGTCTGCGAGTTTATCAATACTGCTGTACGCAGGGATGGTAATTCTTACGTCTTGCTGTAGGTTTTGAAGGGCTTCCGGTAGTGCCTTGGCAACATCTGCCAAGCCACCACTTTTAATGAGTCCTTCAACCTCAGAAGCTACAAACAGAATAGATAAGTTGTTAGTAGCCAACTCGAGCTCCTTTCGGAATAACAACAATGCCCTCCTCAGACACGTGGAAGTGTTTTTTATCTTCTTGAAGATTCACACCAATCTGAGTACCAGGAGCAATATCGGCATCCTTGTCGACAATCACACGACGTAAAACACATCCTTCGCCAATTTTTACGTCACCAAGAAGTATACATTCGCTGATATCGCAAGCAGAAGCAATATTACTGCGAAAACCAAGCACCGACTTTTCGATTCTTGAGCCTCTAACATAGCTGCCATTACACACTAAACTATCGATTATCTGCACACGACCATTATCAGAGTCGGTAAATGTCGCAGGTGGCAATGGTGGGTAGTAGGTATGCAATGGCCATTTACGGTTGTACAGCGAAAATGGTGCATCTTTTTCTAGCAGATCCATATGCGCTTGCCAGTACGCATCAATAGTTCCGACATCACGCCAGTACACCTCTTCTTTTTCGCCACTGATTTTGTTGGTACTGAAGTCATACACGAACACATCACCTCTAGGGAACATCTTTGGAATGATGTCCTTTCCAAAATCATGTGATGAAGCTTCATTATCCGCATCTTCGACCAACTCTGAGAACAGTACCTGAGCTTCAAAAACATAGTTACCCATTGAAACTAAAGCGTAATCAGGGTCACCAGGAATCGACTTCGGATTTGCTGGTTTTTCTTCAAAGCCAATCATACGGCCTTCGCTATCCACTTCGATAACCCCAAATTGCGACGCCTCTTTTAGTGGCATGCGCAATGCAGATACCGTCAGAGAAGCCTGCTTTTCTGAGTGGAAGTTCAGCATTTGTTTGATATCCATCTTATAGATATGGTCAGAGCCAAAAATACAAACTTGCTCTGGTTCCTCTAACTCCATAAAACGCAGGTTTTGATAGATCGCGTCCGCCGTCCCTTCGTACCAACGTTTACCAGTACGCATTTGAGCGGGAATAGGATCGATAAAGCGGTCTGTAATGCCGTTGATGTTCCACCCCTTTTTTAAGTGATGGAATAAAGATTGAGATTTAAATTGGGTTAGGACGTAAATGCGCATCAGATCCGCATTAACAAAATTGTTTAGAGCAAAATCGATCAATCGATAACTACCACCAAACGGTACCGAAGGTTTACTGCGAGATTCCGTTAAAGGTCTCAAACGAGAGCCTTCACCGCCAGCAAGAATCATTCCCAAAACACCAGCCATTTTTTGTTCTCCATATCGTTATAGCTTGGATTTGGTACTCGCTTGAATGAGTCATACTCGGGGAGTCAAGCGAATACATTTAGCAACCGTCTCTGAGTTTCTGTGAACTCTTACAACACGGATAAAAAAGCTACGGCACTTCCAGTATGCAACGTCCACTCTTTCCTTATTTTTTGACGCAAACAATGCACACAGTTGCACTAATTTTTGTAATAAATTATCTAAGCGGGTTCTAAATTACAATTTTTAATACGCCATTCTGTGTACCATACAGCTCTTGCGTACTCAAGACGATATCTAGATCACACATGGAAAAGCAAACGATTACATTGTGAAAACAATTTACGAACGGATTCACTACACCGCCGATTTTTTAGCCCAATGTATAACAAATATGTGAATGCAAAATGAAAGTTACAACGAATATTTTTTACATAAAAAATACATCAGCGACTACGAAATATTGATACTGGGATCTTCTCGCGTCAGCAAAACTCAGTCAAAGCAGCAAAGATCTATACGAACAACACAGTGGCCTTTACGCAAAAACAAAACGCAAAAAAGGCAGCGATATCGCTGCCTTTTTACATTACTTAGATCGTACGTTTTTATGCTTTCGCTTTTTTACGCTTATCAGTGACTTCCCACTTACCGTCAACAAAGAGCGCTGTCCAACCAGATGGTTTGCCATTCTCTTCCGAACGAACGTAGTTCTCTTTTGTTTTGCGACTAAAGCGTACAACTGCAGGACGACCATCAGGATCTTCTTGCGGTGCGGTCGCTAGGTATTTGAACTTCTCAGGTAAACGCTCTTCAAAACGTGCCAGTTCAGCAACCAAAGGAGCACGTGTCTCGCGCGATTTCGGGAAGTTGCTTGCCGCCATAAATAGACCTGAAGCACCATCACGAAGTACGAAATACGCATCTGAGTTTTCACATGGCAACTCGGGGAAATGAACAGGATCTTCTTTCGGGGGCGCGACTTCGCCATTCTTCAAGATCTTACGAGTGTTCTTGCACGTTTCGCTCGTACAATCCATGTATTTACCAAAGCGACCGTTCTTAAGCACCATATCAGAGCCACATTTGTCACATTCAACAACTGGACCATCGTAGCCTTTTACTTTGAACTCGCCGTATTCAACAAGGTAGCCTTCACAGTTCGGGTTATTACCACAAACATGCATCTTACGCTTGTCATCAATCAGGTATGCGTCCATCGCTGTTTCACAGATCGGACAACGCTTTTTAGCACGAAGAGCTGCGGTTTCAACGTCTTCTTCTAGAACGTTAATAATACCTTCTTCGTCACCCAAGTTGATGGTTGTCTTACAACGCTCTTTTGGTGGTAACGCGTAACCTGAACAGCCTAAGAACACACCTGTCGAAGCAGTACGGATGCCCATTGGACGGCTACACGTCGGACACTCGATATCCGTCATGACGATGTGGTTTAACTTCATACCGCCTTCTGACTCATCCAGCTCCGCTTTTTCAAGATCGCCAGTAAAATCAGCAAAGAAGTTGTCTAACACAGCTTTCCAGTTCACTTCACCTTCAGCGATTTGGTCCAATTTCTGTTCCATACGCGCAGTAAAGTCGTAGTTCATCAAATCGTTAAAGCTGTCATCAAGGCGGTCAGTAACAATTTCACCCATTTTTTCAGCGTAGAAACGGCGCTGATCAACTTTCACGTAGCCACGATCTTGAATCGTAGAAATGATCGATGCGTAAGTCGACGGACGACCAATGCCTCGTTTCTCCAGCTCTTTAACCAGTGCTGCTTCAGTGTAGCGCGCAGGTGGCTTTGTAAAGTGCTGTTTAGGGTCAAGTGACTCTAAGCTTAGCTTATCGCCAAGTTGTACCGCTGGAAGGATTGTATCCTCGTTTTTGCCCATTGGACGCTGTACACGAGTCCAGCCGTCAAATTTAAGGATACGGCCTTTCGCTTTAAGCGTGTATTCTGCCGCTTTTACGCTGATGGTTGTTGAATCGTATTCTGCTGGCGTCATTTGACACGCTACAAACTGATTCCAAATCAAAGCGTAAAGTTTGTGCGCATCAGCATCGACACCTTGCAGGTCTTCCGCCTTAACACCCACATTTGAAGGACGGATCGCTTCGTGCGCTTCCTGTGCCCCTTCTTTGCTACCGTACGTCAATGGTTTCGCTGGCAGGTACTTATCACCAAACTCAGAACCAATAAAGTCACGTACAGCGTCCACAGCCTCGGCACTTAGGTTAGTCGAGTCAGTACGCATATAAGTGATGTAACCGGCCTCATAGAGGCGCTGAGCTAGCATCATGGTCTTTTTCACGCCGTAGCCCAGGCGTGTACTCGCTGCCTGTTGAAGCGTAGAGGTGATGTAAGGTGCTGAAGGCTTGCTCTTTGTAGGGCGGTCTTCACGCTTACATACTTCGTAACTTGCATTCTCAAGTACAGACATCGCTGCTTTGGTTTCTGCCTCATTAACTGGCTTAAACGCAGAACCGTCTTTCTGAGCAACAAGCAGTTTAAAGTCCGCTTTGTCTTTCGTTTTCGTATTCGCATGAATGTCCCAGAATTCTTCTGGTACAAACGCGTTAATCTCACGCTCACGCTCAACTAACAATTTCACCGCAACAGACTGCACTCGACCAGCAGATAAGCCACGAGCCACTTTTTTCCAAAGTAGAGGTGAAACCATAAAACCAACGACACGGTCCATGAAGCGACGTGCTTGTTGGGCATTTACACCATCCATGTTCAGCTCACCAGGTGTCTGGAAAGCTTGTTGGATCGCGTTTTTCGTGATTTCGTTAAAAACTACACGTTTGTATCGCTCTTCATCGCCACCGATGATCTCACGAAGGTGCCATGCGATTGCTTCCCCTTCGCGGTCCAAATCGGTTGCGAGATAAACGCAATCTGCGTCTTTGGCGAGTTTTTGTAGTTCGTTGACAACTTTTTCTTTGCCTGGAAGGATTTGGTAATTCGCTTCCCAGTCATGATATGGGTTAATCCCCATTTTTTTGATCAACGCTTTGCGGTCTTTCTCTTTTTTAACGCGCGCTTTCTCTTCCGGACTCATCCCTTTAGTTGAGATGGCTGCGGCTTTTTTCTCACCAGTGCTTTGACCGGCCGTAGGCAGATCACGCACATGACCAACACTAGACTTAACAATAAAGTCTTTACCAAGGTACTTATTTATCGTCTTTGCCTTGGCTGGTGACTCCACTATAACGAGTGATTTACCCATAACTGACTCTAACGTCCTTCATAATAATGCGGGTAGAAACCTTGTTTAAAGGCCACCCGCATAATGTTCTATTTCATTGCTTCTTTTTTTACTATTGTGCGAGATGAAAAGAAGATCAACTGCTTTTTTGAAATTCAGATCCGATTGGTTGACAATTCATCGTCTTTATACTTCAAAGAGACAGGGTTCTGAAAGGTATTGAGCGGCATATCTAAACAGGCAAACTTAGCATCCGCTAATCCAATGCAATAAATTTTGTTACCCATCACAAAATAGTTTCGTTCAATACTCTGCCATCTTCCTCCGCATCATGCTTATACTCTAAAAATTGATCTGTTTAGTCTTACTGAACGATTGACTGAATTAATCATGCAAACCCATTTTAGTTGTAGGTATACTCAGCGTTCTTAACTGAATAGGATGGTAGAAAGAATATGTCTGATAGAACGTTTATCGAAGAGTTCGACCTTCTTTTGATCGCTAACCAAATCATCCAAGAGCACGATGATTACATCGAGGGAATGCGAGCAACAAGTGTAGAAGAAAAAGAAGGTGTTTTAGTTTTTAAAGGTGAATACTTCCTTGATGACAAAGGTTTACCAACTTCAAATACGACTGCAGTATTCAATATGTTCAAATACTTAGCGCATCACCTTTCTAAGGAATTTACGCTGGTTAAATAGTATTGGGAAACAAAAAAGCCAGAGTGTTATTCACTCTGGCTTTCCTGTTTCAGGTCAGAATATTTAGCAGCTTAAAGCCTTAAGTTTGTCGAAGTAGTCAGGGAACGTTTTCGACGTACACTTTGGATCGTTAATCGTCACAGGCGTATCACTAAGTGCCACCAGCGAAAAACACATCGCCATTCGATGATCATCGTAAGTATCAATCGCAGCATGCTTTAACTGAGAGACAGGTTTGACGATGATGTAATCTTCCCCTTCTTCCACTTCCGCACCAACTTTACGTAACTCAGTCGCCATAGCTGACAAACGGTCTGTTTCTTTTACACGCCAGTTATAAACGTTACGAATAGCGGTAGTGCCTTCGGCAAATAACGCTGTTGTCGCGATGGTCATTGCAGCATCAGGGATATGGTTGTAATCCATATCAATGCCTTTTAATTGACCAACACGTGAAATTACGTAGTCATCACCCCATTCAATTTCTGCACCCATTTTTTCAAGCGCATCAGCAAATTGAATATCACCTTGAATGCTGTTTTTACCGATACCCGTGACTTTAACTTCTCCGCCTTTGATGGCTGCCGCCGCCAAGAAGTAAGAAGCAGAAGACGCGTCACCTTCAACCAAGAAATCACCTGGAGCGACGTATTGCTGACCGGCTGGAATCACAAACTCTTGATAGTCGTTGTTGATCACATCGACTCCAAACTGCTTCATGATATGCAGGGTGATATCGATATAAGGCTTAGAAACCAAATCGCCTTCGATGTTGATGCGAATTTCACCTTCAGCCAATGGCGCAGACATTAAGAAAGCGGTCAAGAACTGACTTGAAATGGACCCATCGATAGAAACTGTACCTGCTTTTAGGCCAGTACCAATTATTTTGAGAGGCGGAAAGTTCTCGTTTTCCATGTACTCAACGTTCGCACCAGCATCTTTCAGTGCCGTGACAAGGTGACCAATTGGACGCTCTTTCATACGAGGTTCGCCCGTCAGTACATACTCCCCTTCTCCAAGACAAAGAGCCGCAGCTAATGGTCGCATCGCAGTGCCAGCATTGCCGAGAAATAACTCTACCGGCTCTGAGACAGAAAACGGACGCCCAAGACCTTCAACGAGACATTCTGTTTTATCTTCGGAAAGTTGGTATTGAACGCCTAGTTTAGTCAGCGCATTCAGCATATGACGGATATCATCACTGTCGAGGAGATTAGTAAGGCGAGTTCTGCCTTTAGCAAGAGCAGCAAGTAAAAGAGCTCGATTAGAAACGCTTTTAGAGCCAGGAAGGTTCACTTCCCCTTGAATTTTATTGATAGGTTGTAACGTTAGGCTTTCCATTAAAAGTTGATAATCCTTTGTGCCCTCAACATACGATTTTTTATGAGGGCTAAACAATTCTTCGTGAATTCAGACTACCCAAAAAAACACGACAAAACCAGAGTAAATCGGTGCTAATTTATGAATATCCTCAAGCAGCCTAAAGATACAGAATTAAAGGCATTGCCAGCGATGTAAATCAGAGCGAAAGAAGCACGGCGAAACAGCAAACTATTTCGACTTTATTTGACGATAAGCCAGCCCGACTGTACATGCCTGATTAGGCTTCGTTAGGCTAAAACAACCTAGGGTTAATAAGTGATATCAACCCTGACTCCATCATCAAAATATAAAATACGAACTTCATCCCCTCGACTAAATAACATATTTTTATCAACATCTTGGATGACATTAATTAGCTTATCACCCTTCACTTTGATGAGTAGCTCAACTAACTTATATTCAACCGTGTATTGGTAATTACTTTGGTTTTGAGCAACTGCGGCACCTGCAAGCGCACCCACTGCCGTCGCGACTTCTCTTCCCGTACCGCCACCAAATTGATTACCGACTAAACCACCGATAGTGGCACCAAGTAGTGTCTTCCAACCGTTACTTTTCGATTGAACAACCTCTTGTTGAGTAATATAACGGACAGAGTCAATCTTCCCGTAAACTACTTCATTAACTGGCTTGGCAACATTTCTTTCATAGGCTGCGTTGGCGACAAGTGGTAAAAACAGTATGATCCCAAGCCATACTTTTACGATATTTCTTAACCAGGTCATCATAAACTCCTCTGACTCCAATGTTGGTAACGACTTCTTATGGCTATTTATTTAACTGAACTCGATGAAACGTTCAACTTCCCCTCACCCTATAAAGCACTCAGCGACCCCAATGGTTTGCTGGCTTTTGGTGGTGACTTAAACCCCATGAGAATCCTCAATGGTTACTATCAAGGCATTTTCCCTTGGTATGGTCCTGGTGAACCTATTTTATGGTGGAGCCCTTCTCCGCGCGCTGTGTTTGACCCATTGCAGTTTAAGCCATCTAAAAGTCTCAAAAAGTTTCAGCGTAAACATAACTATAAAGTAACACTCAATTTCGCGACAGAAGAAGTGATTAGACTATGTTCTTCAACACGCCCTGCAGAGGAAACATGGCTCAACGAGGAAATGCAAACTTCCTACATTGAGTTAGCCAAACTTGGTCACTGTCACTCTGTAGAAGTATGGCATGACAACAACCTGATTGGCGGACTATATGGCATTTGCGTGGGCCAACTTTTTTGCGGGGAGTCGATGTTTAGCCTAAAAGATAACGCATCCAAAATTGCATTGTGGTACTTATGCAACCATTTGGCGTCAAAGCAAGGTCAATTAATCGATTGCCAAGTTATGAATTCTCACTTGGCATCACTTGGCGCATTTGAACTTGAGCGTGACGAATTTATGCAAAAACTACTATCTTTAAGAGAAAAGCAAACACTATTTGATGCCTATCAGCCCCAAGTTTTGCAGGATTCAGTATGAGTACGGATATACAACATATTCGAATAGGGTTGACGAATAATCACCCTTGTAGTTATTTGCCTGAACGGCAAGAGCGGGTTGCGGTGGCGCTTGATGAAAGGCTGCATACTGAAGAAAATTACCAGTTGCTCATGGCTAACGGTTTTCGTCGTAGCGGAGATACCATATATAAACCGCATTGCGAGCATTGCACCGCTTGCCAGCCAATTCGAGTCTCGATTCCAGACGTTAGATTATCAAAAAGTCAGAAGAGGCTGCTTAATAAAGCACAGTCTTTACGCTGGGAAATGAAACCTGAAATGGATGAGGAATGGTTTGAGCTTTACAGTCGGTACATCTGCAAACGGCATAGAAACGGCACTATGTACCCACCAAAGCGTGATGAGTTTGCTCGATTTGCTCAAACCAGCTGGCTGACAACGTCGTTTTTACACATTTACGATGAATCAGATCAATTGCTCGCCATTGCAGTGACAGATTTGATGCCACAATGCTCGAGTGCTTTTTATACTTTTTTTGACCCTGACTACGAGTTATCTCTTGGCACGTTAGCAGTGCTTTATCAAATTAAATACTGCCAAGAAAACAAACAACAGTGGCTATATTTGGGATATCAGATTGATGAGTGCCCAGCAATGAGCTACAAAACACGCTTTCAACGCCACCAAAGGCTAGTAAATCAGCGTTGGCGAGGGTAGAATACGCCTCAACTTTACATAATTACTATTTAGCGGCAGAATATAGCCCGCTAATATTGCCTAGTTTCTAAAGAGGATTAAATGGCTAAAGAAGACGTAATCGAGATGCAAGGCACTGTCCTTGACACTCTACCAAACACTATGTTCCGTGTTGAACTTGAAAACGGTCACGTTGTGACTGCTCACATCTCTGGCAAGATGCGTAAGAACTACATCCGTATCCTAACGGGTGACAAAGTAACTGTAGAGATGACTCCATACGACCTGTCAAAAGGCCGCATCGTCTTCCGCGCTCGTTAATCTCTGATTTTCGGATGCAATAAAAAACGGAGCAAGCTGCTCCGTTTTTTATTGCACAATTTTTTCCGATTTAGTTCAGATAAAAAAAAGCGTACGATCTTCTCGTACGCTTTTGCGTTTGTTACCGACTAACGATTAATGCATCGCTGTCTCTTTCTCACTTAAGTATTCAAACTCAAGCGTATCGTTGACCAGCGTTACCTTCACTGTACCGCCGTCAACTAAAGATCCAAACAACAGTTCGTTAGCCAAAGGCTTCTTAAGCTGTTCTTGGATAACACGCCCCATTGGGCGAGCCCCCATAGCTTTGTCATAACCTTTATGTGCTAACCAATGGCGAGCGTCTTGCGATACTTCCATTGAAACGCCTCTCGCATCAAGTTGCACTTGCAGTTCAACAATGAACTTATCAACCACTTGATGGATAACGCTTTCATCAAGGCTGTTAAACCAGATGATGTTATCAAGACGGTTACGGAACTCAGGAGTAAACACCTTCTTAATTTCCGCCATTGCATCATGACTGTTGTCTTGTTGAATCAAACCAATTGATTTCTTCTCGGTTTCCGCCACTCCTGCGTTAGTTGTCATAACAAGAATGACATTACGGAAGTCTGCTTTGCGACCATTGTTGTCCGTTAGCGTACCGTTATCCATGACTTGCAACAACAGGTTAAAGATATCAGGGTGCGCTTTTTCAATCTCATCAAGTAATACGACTGAATGTGGGTGCTTAATAACAGCATCAGTTAGCAAACCACCTTGGTCATAACCGACATAACCAGGAGGCGCACCAATTAAGCGACTTACGGAGTGACGCTCACCATACTCAGACATATCAAAACGAAGTAGCTCGATACCTAGAAGCTTAGATAACTGCACCGTCACCTCTGTTTTACCAACCCCTGTTGGGCCTGCAAACAAGAATGAACCAACAGGTTTGTTGTCTACACCTAAACCTGCACGTGTCAGCTTGATCGCCTCGGATAATGCATCAATCGCATTATCTTGACCGAATACCAACATCTTCATTTTGCTATCTAAGTTTTTCAAAATGTCTTTATCTGAAGAAGAAACCGACTTCTCTGGAATTCGCGCCATTTTGGCAACCATTGATTCGATATCAGCCACTCCGACCGTTTTTTTACGACGGCTTGCAGGAGCAAGACGACTACGAGCACCAGCTTCATCAATGACATCAATGGCCTTATCTGGTAGATGGCGTTCATTAATGTATTTAGCCGACAGTTCTACCGCGGCACGCAGTGCTTTATTGGTATAACGTACTTCATGGTGAGCTTCGTACTTCGGCTTCAAGCCCATCAAGATTTTAGTTGTATCATCCAATGAGGGCTCTACAACGTCTATCTTTTGGAAACGGCGAGACAGCGCACGCTCTTTCTCGAAAATGTTGCTGTATTCTTGGTATGTCGTCGAACCAATACAACGCAACTTACCACTACTTAAAAGAGGCTTAATAAGATTTGCTGCATCGACTTGACCACCAGATGCCGCGCCTGCACCGATGATGGTATGTATTTCATCGATGAACAAAATGGCATCTTCTTCTTTTTCAAGTTGTTTCAAAATCGCCTTGAAGCGCTTTTCAAAATCACCGCGATATTTGGTACCAGCGAGCAAAGAGCCAATATCTAGTGAATAAATCACGCTGTTTTGAATGACCTCAGGGACCTGCCCTTCAACAATTCTCCATGCAAGACCTTCCGCAATGGCTGTTTTACCAACCCCTGCCTCACCCACTAGTAGGGGATTATTCTTGCGGCGTCGACAAAGTACCTGAATAGTGCGCTCTAACTCTTTATCACGTCCAATGAGTGGGTCGATGTTTCCATCTTTAGCGACTTGATTAAGATTCGTCGCAAAGCTTTCTAGGCGTTCTTCAGAATTAGGCTCTTCAACACTTTCTGAGCTAAACGAGTCTGATGATGAATCCTCACCTGCACCTGATGCTTTAGTAATACCGTGGGAGATGAAATTAACAATATCTAATCGGGAGATGTCATTTTTCTTCAGTAGGTAAGCGGCATGCGACTCTTGCTCACTGAAGATAGCAACAAGCACGTTGGCGCCTGTTACTTCATTACGACCAGACGACTGTACATGAAAGACGGCGCGTTGTAGTACACGTTGAAAACTCAAAGTCGGCTGCGTTTCACGCGTCTCATCACTATCTGGGATAAGAGGCGTAGTTTGATCGATGAAAATATCGAGTTCGTTGCGTAAAGCGTCAAGATCCGCCTTACAAGCTAGAAGGGCTTCCTTAGCTGCATCATTTTCCAACAATGCAAGTAGGAGGTGTTCGACAGTCATAAACTCGTGGCGTTTGTCGCGCGCCCGAGCAAATGCACCGTTAAGGCTTGACTCTAGTTCTTTATTTAGCATAAGTACCTCCCGAAAAAACAACTGGGGTTGTTCGAGCAAGTCTTCTTTGTTTACGCTTGCTCCATAGTGCAAAGTAGCGGATGTTCATTTTCCCTTGCGTACATCGTAACTTGCGCTACTTTTGTTTCGGCAATTTCTGCGCTGTATGTGCCGCAGATTGCCTTTCCTTCATAGTGGACCTGAAGCATGATTTGAGTTGCTTTATCAATATCATGTGAGAAAAATCGCTCAAGCACCTCTATGACGAAATCCATAGGTGTATAGTCATCATTATTGAGTACGACATTGTACAGCTTAGGTGGCTGGACTTTCGTACTTTCTCGCTCCAGAAGATCAGAGTCCGGAGTGACCCATTCAAAATTTTTACTCATGGCAATCTAAAGATATCGTATCAAAGGGTTGATGTTTTCGACCTATAAAAACAATCTACCACAAGCGTGCAGCGCGGTGTAGTGAGTTATGGCACCGAATTCGATCTTTGATCGATAAAAGTTGCTACCTAATATAGAGACTAATGCACGTCTTGATACGGCGCAAATAAAAGATGCTTGTCGATAAGTTACACATTTTTTCTTATAAAAGAACTTTCTATTTATTGCTTTCGGACTATTGCAAACCACCCCATCATCTTCTATCTGGATCACACTTCCTCATTGAGAATACGGTAATTATCACGAAAACTTCATTTTTTATTCAGTTAGAGGATTCTTCTCCCATAAGCAACACGGACAGTATGGCTTTTTAAGTATGAGCCACTTCATAGGCAAATTGACTAAACTTCTGCGTATATACGAAAAACTGTTTGCAAATTTGTTAATCTCAAAAGTGATTTGTTTTCAATTATGTTTCTGTTTGTTGCTCACTGCTATTGACTGTCGAAATTCATTGACTACAGTGGAAAGTGTCGATGCATAAATCATCATTTTGAAACCTCTCTTCTTTAAGTGGTTTTTTGATGAATGTGACTTATCATTGATTTGACGTTTGTTGGCATTCGCTGACAATGGTAGTACCAAGTTAAAGGTATAACTTGGTTGCAGTAACAACATCAGTAAAAAATGCATGAGGGATGTAAAGCATGGCTACAGGTACAGTAAAGTGGTTTAACAATGCCAAAGGATTTGGGTTTATTTGTTCAGATGAAGAAGAGGGAGATATCTTTGCCCACTACTCAACTATCCAGATGGACGGTTATCGTACACTGAAAGCAGGCCAACAAGTCTCTTACGAGATTGAAAAAGGTCCCAAAGGCTGTCACGCGAGTAGCGTCGTGCCTCTTGAAGGCCAAGCCAAATAATTAGAGCGCTGTCGAAATATAAAAATATTGCTCTCGAAACGCCACGTTGATGTTTTGAAGAGAAAAATAAACCCGCCAAGATAGCGGGTTTCTTACTATTTAGAGCACGTGTTACAAAAGGAACACTTACAACGCACTTACAGGATAGGAAACACGCCGAAAACGACGTGTTTTTTAACACTAACTTACTTGTTAATGATTGCGTTAAAGGTTTCGCTTGGACGCATCAATTTAGAAACCAATGCATCGTCTAGTAAGTAGTAACCTCCTAGCTCACCTTTCACGCCTTGCGCATTATTTAGCTCAGCAACGATCGTTTCTTCCTGCTCTGACAGCGCTTTTGCAATTGGTGCAAATTCAGCAGCAAGATCCGCATCATCCGTTTGCTCTGAAAGCGCTTTCGCCCAGTAAAGTGCAAGATAGAAGTGGCTTCCACGGTTATCTAGCTCACCCACTTTGCGTGACGGAGATTTGTTGGTGTCTAAAAACTCACCGGTCGCTTTATCTAGTGTATCTGCGAGAACCTGAGCCTTAGGATTGTTTGTCGCTACACTTAAATGCTCTAACGAAGCTGCAAGCGCTAGGAACTCGCCCAAAGAATCCCAACGAAGGTGATTCTCTTTTTCTACTTGTTGAACGTGCTTAGGAGCGGAACCACCAGCGCCTGTTTCAAATAGACCACCACCATTCATCAATGGAACAATAGATAGCATCTTAGCAGACGTACCTAACTCTAGAATTGGGAACAAGTCTGTTAGGTAGTCACGAAGAACATTACCTGTAACAGAGATAGTATCTAGGCCCGCTTTCATACGCTCTAGTGAGTACTTACAAGCTTCAACAGGAGATAGGATCTTAATCTCTAGACCGTCAGTATCGTGATCTGGTAGGTAGGCGTTTACTTTCTTGATGAGCTCAGCATCGTGCGCGCGGTTTTCATCTAGCCAGAATACAGCTGGAACACCTGTTGCACGTGCGCGAGTCACTGCTAGTTTAACCCAATCTTGGATTGGTGCGTCTTTAACCTGACACATACGGAAGATATCACCTTCTTCAACCGCTTGCTCTAACAGTACGTTACCTGAAGCATCAACAACGCGAACAGTACCCGCAGCGTCTAGAATGAATGTCTTGTCGTGAGAACCATACTCTTCAGCTTTCTGAGCCATTAGACCAACGTTAGGTACGCTACCCATAGTGGTTGGATCAAATGCGCCGTGCTCTTTACAGAAATCAATAACCGCTTGGTAAATACCTGCGTAGCTACGATCTGGAATCATCGCTTTGGTGTCTTTTTGTTTACCATCTGGTCCCCACATTTGACCAGAAGAGCGAAGCATTGCTGGCATAGAAGCATCTACAATAATGTCACTTGGTACATGTAAGTTTGTGATACCACGATCAGAGTCAACCATCGCAAGCTCTGGTTGAGTTTGGTAAACCGCTTGAATGGCCGCTTCAATTTCTGCTTTTTGCGCTTCAGGTAGAGACTCAATTTTTGAGTAAACATCACCGATACCATTGTTTACATCAACACCTAGCTCTTCAAACAGCTTACCGTACTTATCGAAAACGTCTTTGTAGTAAACTTTTACTGCATGACCGAAAATGACAGGGTCAGAAACTTTCATCATCGTCGCTTTCATATGAAGAGACAGCAGCACGTCTTGTGCTTTCGCTTCAGCAATCTCTTTCTCGAAAAATTCAACCAACGCCTTCTTCTTCATTACTGAAGTATCAATGACTTCTTTATCTAGTAATGGGAACGCAGACTTAAGCTCTTTAACTGTACCATCATTACCGACAAACTCGATTTTGACCTCTGTTGCACCAGAGATAGTTGTAGACTTTTCGCTACCAAAGAAGTCATTGTCTGACATGCTCGCAACATGGGACTTAGATTCTGCTGACCATGCACCCATTGAGTGTGGGTTTTTCTTCGCGTAGTTCTTAACCGAAGTCGGAGCACGACGGTCTGAGTTACCTTCACGAAGTACTGGGTTAACCGCACTACCTTTGATTTTGTCGTAAGCCGCTTTAATCGCTTTCTCTTCGTACGTGCTCGGCTCTTCTGGGTAGTTTGGTAAATCGTAACCTTTCGCCTGAAGCTCTTTAATCGCCGCTTTAAGCTGAGGAACTGAAGCTGAAATGTTAGGTAGCTTGATGATATTTGCTTCTGGAGTTTGAGCTAGTTCACCAAGCTCAGTCAACGCATCGCCAATGCGCTGTTCTTCTTTTAGATGCTCTGGGAAGTTAGCGATAATTCGACCTGCTAGTGAAATATCACGAGTATCTACATTGATGCCAGACGATGCTGTGAATGATTGAATGATTGGTAGTAATGAATAAGTTGCTAGCGCCGGCGCTTCATCAGTGATGGTGTAGATAATTGTAGGTTTTTCTGTAGGCATGAAATTTCCCTATTTTTTAATCAACTTGTTGGCTGATCAACTCAGCGTCTGAGTTGGTTTAATTGACGCATTGCTGCACGTTAGCAGTACATGTCTCCTCACTAACGCCACATGCGGTTCGCACTCTTTGTTGTAGTTTGAAGCTCTAAGCTCTGAATCCATGAGTGCACTGATATAATTAAACAAATAACACGAATTAGTCTATCATTCTGTGCGCGTTTGTTAGTTTTAGGCGCGCAAATCATATCCGATCATGAGAAAACTTAAAACTTTCAAACACAGTTCATTTACATTTTTGCAGGGTAGTTAACATGTCATCTCGTACAGGTCAGGAAAAAGGTCGCAGTCGTAACCAGTCTAAAACGGGCCATTTTAAACACTCAGGAGCTCGCAATGGCTCGAAGACTCGTACTCAGCAAGACCGCCGCCCTAATCGCCCAACAAAAAGCCAAAAGCCAAAAGTGGCCCCTAAAGATCGTAAAGTCATTATTTTCAATAAGCCTTACGATACGCTCAGTCAATTTACCGATGGCGATGGTCGCAAAACGTTAGCGGACTATATCCCAATCAAAAATGTCTATGCGGCTGGCCGATTGGACCGAGACAGCGAAGGTTTGATGGTACTCACTAACGATGGCATCTTGCAGGCGAAGTTAACGCAGCCAAAGTCAAAATCGCCGAAGACTTATTGGGTTCAAGTTGATGGCGCTCCTCAGGAGCAAGATCTTGAAAAATTGAGAAAGGGAGTAGAGCTAAAAGATGGTATGACTCTACCGGCCGAAGTTGAAGTAATTCCAGAACCACAAGTCTGGGACAGAACCCCTCCGGTCCGTTTTCGAGCAAATATCCCTACCACTTGGTTAGCCATTACCATTATTGAAGGAAGAAATCGTCAGGTACGTCGCATGACTGCGCACATTGGCTTCCCTACTTTGCGCCTCATTCGTCATTCGATGGGTGATATCGTCCTTAACGACCTAATGCCTGGTGAATGGAGAGAAATCTCTCTCTAATAAGCAGAAAAGATAAAAGCAGGCTTAAAGCCTGCTTTTTAGATTCGTACTTTTTCAGTTAAGCCCTATCTAATGAACTAAGGGATTACTGCTCAGCAAGCCAGTTTTTAAATGCCTCTTTTTCCGCCGGAGACGCTTTCTGGTACATCGTCTTTAATACATCAACCATTGGGCTGTCGTTCGATGCGGCTGTTGAACGGGTATCACTAGTCTCAACTCGAGGCTCGATATCACTTACTGATTGTTGATGCTGATTCACAGTTACATAACTAACGGCAACGCTCGCGATACCGCCAGCAATATTGTAGTTGCGAGATTCTTGAGGGTAATTACGACCAATTTGAACACCATCTGACTCTAATACATCTTCGACCAAAGCAATAGGTTGGCCTTTGGTATCCAGTAATTGCCAATCTAGAGGCGAGATGTTGTTTTGCGCTTGGCGAAGAGTTTTAAACTCTGGCAGTTCAAACGTTAGCTTTTCGTTTTCAGCATCAAATTTAGCAACGATTACATCACTGTAAACCGTCTTAAGGTTTTCGTTAATTTCGAATGTAGGTTGATATTTGAAGACAATTTGATTCGTTCCGTCAGGTAGTTCGATTGTCTTCTCACTAGAAAAAAGACCACCTTCTAGATCTGGCTTCTCCATGTTGACGGCCAATAACTTCACGTCTTCTGGAACCACTAAAGTCGTTGCAGCGTAGAGGTTTGTACTGGCAAAAATAGACAGTGCCATTGCCACTTTTAATGATAACTGCATAGAATTTTTCATCCTTATCTTCATAGTAAAAGACCCAGCATATAGCTGGGTCTTACAATATCAAACTGGGTATTGATTACCAGTAGAAACGAGCACCAACACCGAAGTTAGTTGCGTCGTCTGTGTCTTTGTTGTCGAAGTCAGTACCTTCGAAAGTGTAACCCGCTTCTGCGAATACACGTGCCCATTTAGAGAACTTGTATTCAACACCAGCGTAGAACCAAGAGGAGTCTGCGTCTACTTTACCTGCTTCGTCAGTAGACTGAGCTAGGTACTCGTAACCAGAGTATAGAGTTGTTTTAGGAGCAACAGCGAACATACCAGCTACAACGATGTAGTGTGAATCAACTGTTGATTTACCTAGCTTATCTTCGTTTTCGTTGTAGTAGTACGTAGCACCTAGAGTGTGCTCGTTTAGTGCGTACTCAGCAGTTACTTCAAAAGATAGGTTTTCGTTATCAGTACGCTCTGTGTGAGAAACTGTTTGCTCTACACCATTAAGAACTAGTTTTTTCTCTTTAGTTACGTTGATGTCGTTGTTCGCAGTAAGTACACCAGCGTGTAGAGATAGGTCGTTGAAAGATTTACCAACGAATACTTCTAGTACTTCTTCGTTAGAATCTTTTTCGCCTAGCGCGTAACCAGCTTTTAGCCAGAATGCGTCATTTTCGTAAGCGTATTTGATTTGAGAATCGTTGTTCCAAGCGTGACCGTATGCAGTTTCCGCTGCGTTACCACCGAAGAAGTAAGAGTAATCTGCGAAGTATACGTCATCAGCCCAAGTACCTTCTTTACCGAAGCGAAGAGTACCCATATCACCCATATCAAAACCGATGATGTGGCGACGTACGTATACAGAGTCATCTGTACGCTCGCTTGAATCAGCACCTGCGTCGTAGTTGTCACCTAGAGCAACACCGATTTCAACTTCACCCAGAACTTTTAGGCTTTCGTCAACAACGTAAACCGCGTTCACACCAGTACGAGAAGAGCTAGTGTTTAGCTCTGCTGTGTGATCAGTTTTTTCTGTGAATAGAAGAGTTGGACGTAGCTGACCGTAGAAATCTACAGAACCTTCTTCAGATTTGAATACTTCAGCTGCGTTCACTGAAGTTGCAGACGCAACTACAGCTAGTGCTAATAGAGTTTTTTTCATAATTAATCCACTGCCTTTTCTTAGTTCGGGATATCCTTGTCCGGTTCCCTTTTTTTATATGTTTGAGGTAGAGCGTTAACAAAACGTTATACAGCACCTCCTCAAAATCTGGAGCTAAGAGTGCAAAAGATTATTCTGGCTGTCAAATTTTCTAAATACCAATGTAAAAAAAACAAAATACTATTATAAAACAACAACTTGATAAGTTTACCTTTATTTATTCGACGAACATCTAACCAATCTCCATTATTATTTGTAATTTACAAAATTATTAACAAATGGTTTTTTAATCCAATAAGTAAATTTAAAAAAACAAAAAAAAGAATAAAAACCCACAAATCAGACCAAGTTGGAGTTTTATATTTTTCATATAATGAAATTAATTTCATTAAGATAAGGTTCAATATTTTTTTGTGAAGGAGATCTACATTCCTTATAAAAGCATTCCGTTTTGTGAACTACTGTACAACTAGTGATGTGTGCTACTATTCGCCTCCAACGCATTTGAGGCCCGTATGCTGACCAGTAACATTCAAAAATCGATTCGTAATAGCTATCAAAACCTTCAAGATCAACTTGATAACTTTGTGCCTAGAAGAGCACAAAACTACCTTGTTGCAGAGATTGCAAAAACGCTGTGCGGTCAGTATCACAAATCTAACCGAATACTCGTTGCAGAAGCAGGGACTGGAATTGGTAAATCGCTCTCCTATCTAATGGCGACCATTCCCGTGGCTGTACATAACAATAGAAAAGTGGTTATCTCAACGGCGACCGTCGCTCTGCAAGAGCAGCTAATCAATAAAGACCTTCCTCTTTTTCGTCGGATTACCGACCGAGAGTTTTCTTTTATTTTGGCAAAAGGCCGTCAACGCTATTGTTGTGCAGAAAAGCTCGCCACTGCTAGCGGTGCTGATGGTGGCCAGTTAGCCATGTTTGAAACCAAACCTAAGCAAAAAGATATAGAGCTGTTAGAAACAATGCATCGCTCTCTTGCGCAAGGTAAATGGGACGGTGACCGTGATTCTTGGCCTAAACCCATCGACGATAAGCTTTGGCAACTGATTGTCAGTGATAAACACAGTTGCAATAACAGTTTACCAGGCCACCGCGGCTGCCCATTCCAAAAAGCGCGCTCAGAGTTGGATAAAAACGATGTCATCATTGCTAACCACTCTCTCGTCATGGCAGACGCAGATTTAGGTGGCGGCGTGATTTTACCTGAGCCAGAAAATACAATATACGTCTTCGACGAGGCACATCACTTACCTCACGTCGCTCGTGACCATGCTTCAGCATCTGCGAGTTTAAAAGGCGCGGTAGCATGGCTTGAGAAGTTAAATCAGTCGATTAGTAAGTTTTCATCACTCGCAGACGAGAAACGCGTAGCTCGATTTCGCAACGACCTTCAAGACGCGGTTCAGAACTTGATACCGGCACTGACTCAATTGCCCAAACAGTTCGACCCAGCCCAATTTGAAGAGGGTATCTACCGCTTCGAACACGGTGAACTACCTGAGTGGCTAGAGAACCAATCCAAAGAACTAAAACAGTCCAGCAAAAAAGCAAATCAGAGTGTGGCAAAAATTGCCGATCTTATTGCGGAAAGAGTAAAAGACGGGGAGCTTGCGACAAGGTTGGCTGAACCAGCGCTTGCAGAGCTCGGTTTCTACATTCAAAGGTTAGAAAACTTAGCGCAAGTATGGCATTTAATGGCTGAACCAACTCGTGAAAAAGGTGCGCCTTTAGCTCGCTGGTTAGAAACCCACCCCGATCGCGAGGGTGATTTCATTGTGAGTGTTTCGCCACTTGAAATTGGATGGCAACTCGACCAACAGATTTGGAGCAGATGTATTGGCGCCATTTTGGTTTCCGCAACGATGCGTGCATTAAACTCTTTCCATTACTTTTGCCATCAGGTTGGTATTGATGGAAAACCAGAATCAGGCACTCAGTTTTTAGCGCTTGCGTCACCATTCGATTACCAAAACCAGGCAGAATTACTCATCCCTGCGATGAAATATGAACCACCAGCGCCTCAATTTACTGAATATCTTATTGAGATCTTGCCTAAGTACTTGGAAGACAAGAAAGCCAACTTAGTATTATTCTCATCCTATTGGCAGATGAACCAAGTCGCGAAGGCACTCTCTTCGGAGTTCATAAAAAAAGGCTGGGCGTTGCAAGTTCAAGGTGAAAGCTCACGTCAAGAAATTCTAAAAAAACATAAAAAGTTAATAGAATCAAATAAAACCAGCGTCTTATTTGGTACTGGCAGTTTCTCTGAGGGGCTAGACTTACCTGGCGAATTACTTGAAAACTTGGTGATTACAAAAATTCCATTTGGCGTTCCAACCTCCCCTGTTGAGCAGGCTCATTCCGAATACATTGAGAAAAAAGGAGGAAACCCGTTTATGCAAATAACTGTACCAGACGCAAGCAAAAAGCTGATCCAGAGCGTAGGTCGCTTACTGCGTAAAGAGAGAGATTCTGGTAGAGTAACGATTCTTGATCGACGCATAGTCACTAAGCGATACGGACAAGCCTTAATCGACTCACTACCTCCATTTAAACGTAAAATAGAATATTAGAAGAATCACCATTTATGGAAATGATTGAGCCAACCATGCTGTTGGTGTTGGCGCTTGTCGCTTTTGTCGCAGGATTTATTGATGCAGTTGCCGGTGGTGGTGGCATGCTTACCGTACCTGCTCTACTTTCGCTAGGCTTGCCGCCTCATATTGCACTAGGCACCAATAAACTTGCCGCTACCTTTGCTTCTTCTACTGCGGCATTTACGTACTACAAAAAACGTCTATTCAAACCTCAATGCTGGAGGCGTGCATTCGTGGCAACACTCGTCGGAGCGACATTAGGTACGCTATTTGTAGATGCGATTAGTACGGATTGGCTGGAAAAAGGATTGCCGCTTGTTATTTTGGCGGCAGCGTTGTATACCGTTTTTCATAAAACACCCCACTCTGCTCATCAAAGTCCAATACCCGAGCCTTGCCCAAAACTTCATAAAAAACAGTACATGCAAGGCTTATCCATAGGATTCTACGACGGACTCGCAGGGCCTGGAACTGGGGCTTTTTGGACAGTAAGTTCAATGGCGCTGTACCGGCTGAATATCTTGCTCGCCTCTGGCTTAGCAAAAGCAATGAACTTTACCAGTAACTTTACCTCTTTGATCACTTTTGCATTCCTCGGACATATCAACTGGGTGCTAGGCTTAACAATGGGAGTATGTTTAATGGCTGGTGCTTTTGTTGGCGCGCACTCCGCTATTAGATTTGGTTCTAAATTCATTCGTCCTGTATTTGTTACTGCCGTCAGCATACTAGCCATTAAATTGGCTTATGACGCATGGTTTGTAGGTTTGTCATGAACATTTCTCAACTCCAGGAAAATCTAGAACAAATGGCGAAGCAAGCCGCTGTTCTTGACCGTCAAAGAGGCGAACATCATGTTCCGCTTTTTGATGAGCGTTTATTTGGTTGCCGCTCTCGCTTACTTACTCCTTGCGTAAAAGAAGCAAAAGCCACGCTGGGTGCGATTGTGCGTGAGCAAAATGAAGGTAAGCTCACCGCTTTGCGTGCTGAGTACCTCACTGAACGGTTAGTGGCGCAAATCGGTGCGATTCAACGCGAGATTTCTACCACTAAAATTCGTAAGAATGAAATCAAACATAGCAGCCATTTCCGTAAGCCTATCAACGTGCTTTATCAGGAGCTCGCTCAACATCAAGAGTGGGCAAGACGCTTGCGCGAGATGGTGTTAGAAAAAGAACGTGCTGTCGAAAGCGCTCCTAGTTTTATGCGTGCCGACGCTCAAAAAGTATTACTAGCAACCGAGCAACGTTTAGCGCGTTGTGAAACAGCACTTCTTAAGCTAGAGAACCAAATTACACATAGGGAAAAACATCAATAATGGCTGATCAACCAACCTCGCCTTTAGATGACGCACCTGAAGAGATCAAACTGGCTGTCGATTTAATCTATTTGCTTGAGAGCAATGAGATAGATCCAGAAGTTGCGCTTAACGCTTTAAAGATCGTGCAAAACGACTTAGAAAACAAATTAAAAGCAAAGTAGCTCAGAGCGTTTCACTCCTTTCACCGAGACTCGTTTTCAGTGCTCTTACACAATGATACTATTCATAAAAAGTACGCCCCCAAAAAGGATAAATAATGAAAGTAATCAGCTTTAACATCAATGGACTACGTGCGCGACTGCACCAACTCCAAGCGCTAATCGACAAACACCAACCTGATGTGATTGGTCTTCAGGAAATTAAAGTTCACGATGAAGCATTCCCGATTGAAGCTGTCGAAGCCATGGGCTACAAAGTGTATTTTCATGGTCAAAAAGCACATTACGGCGTAGCAATGCTTTGTAAGCAAGAGCCTCTACACGTACAAAAAGGGTTCCCGACGGATAACGAGGAACATCAAAAGCGCATGATCATGGCAACGTTTTTAAATGAAAACGGCGAAAAGGTCACTGTACTAAACGGCTATTTCCCTCAAGGGGATAACATCAGCCACGAAACCAAATTCCCATACAAGCGCCAATTCTATAAAGATCTGATGACCTACCTAAACGATCATCACAATAACGACGAGCAATTGATTGTTATGGGTGACATCAACATCAGCCCTATTGATGCAGATATCGGTATCGGCGAGCCAAACCGTAAACGTTGGCTAAAAACAGGTAAATGTTCATTCCAACCTGAAGAACGCGAATGGTTGAAAACCTTACTAGACTGGGGCTTTGTGGACACCTTCCGTAAGCTATACCCAGAGGTGAACGATCAATTTTCGTGGTTTGACTACCGTTCTCGCGGTTTTGATGATAACCGTGGCCTACGAATTGATGTCATTTTGGCAACCCCTTCTCTAGCGGAAAAGTGTATTGAATCTGGTATCGACTATGAGCTTCGTGGTATCGAGAAGCCTTCAGATCACGCACCAATCTGGTCAACATTTAAGTAATATATTGCAAAGCTATAAGCGAGACTCAACGCTAAGCTTAATCCAATAAAAAGGGAGACTCAGTCTCCCTTTTTCATACAAATTACCATTTAATCACTGATTCAGCGGCCAAACCGTTTGACCATCAACAGTTATCGGTGTTTGTGCAAATTCGTTCAGACAGTAGCCTGTATTACTACTTGCAAAGTAAGTGAGCGGCATCGGCGGTAGATTCAGCGCCACAACCTGCTGTTTCGCTTTTTCTGTGAGCGAGAACCCCCACATATCGAGATAGTTAGTCATATCTCGCTGAGAGATGTAGCTCAGAGCAATAAGCAACCAGTCGTTGTTCGAGATGCTATTTGCTTCTTCCCGAGAGTAGTTGGCGAAACCAATACTCAATCGTCTCTCATCCCAAAGCGCATCGTCCGATTTTAAGCGGTTAAACTCACGTTCAATCAGGTGCAAGCGCGCCAATAAATGCCAACCATTTTTAAGCACACCTTCATGCTGCGCCGCCATCATCATTTGAATGTAAACACGAGCGCCCCAACTCCAACTGGTTTGATTTTGCGCAGCCATGTATGCGTTTGGATCCGCTTGAGTTCGGCTAGCTTGCAATAATTCAAACTGGCCTTTGAAATCCAAGCTTTGGCAAGTTGAAACTTTTCCCGTATTCTGGAAGAAACGAGACTTACTGTAATACGAGTAGTAATTGGTCGTTGAATGCCCTTCCCAGCCTGAAAATCGGAATCGACCTTTTTCTAAACCATGACCAAGCTCATGTAAATCACCGTGACCGAGTGGGCTGAATGACCAGTAAGCATCGTAAGGGTTACCCGAACAACCATAACCACACGTCGCTTGGTCAGCGTTCATGTGCTTCACTATATCAATATTGGCGATTTCCCAACCTTGATTTTTGGCATACTGGATAATTTCCGGAACCTCATCGATCCCCGGCCCTTGGAAACCTGCCAGCACATGCGGGTAGTTGTGAACATATTCTTCTGTTGCAAGCGCCATTTCCGAAGGGGTAGACCACATTTCATCGTTGACCGACTCCAACATTTTGTCGCGCTTTGAGTGTACTTCAAACCCAGGAGTGATCAGCTCAGCCCAATCGAATAAATTGGCTTCTAACTGTTGAATAAAAGCGTCGTTGTCCTTCTCACTTCTCCAAACTGGATGCTGTGCCACATGATTAAATTTCAGTTCAACCGGAACATCATTTTTGTCAAAGTGAACCTGTACTGGACCACCATAAGGAGAAGTCAGCGTGATGGTTTCACCCGGCTTCACTTCATAGCCGAATGAAGTCAGCAGTTTTGGTCGCGTGTATCCATCTTTGCTGAACTCATGAGTTGCACCACTTCTTAAAGTGTTGATGACAATCTTAGTCGCCACATCATTGCTGTCATTACGTTTAACCGTAAAGGTTTCCCCAGGAAGTGCATACACACCAGCCGAACGGAAGTTACGCTTTGATTCCATATTAATCGTTGCACTGATTCTCTTTATGTCAGGGCTAAACTCACTACGGCTGAAGTTCCCCATATTTGGTTGTTTTGGGTTTACGCTTCGGCTGTTGTATTGCACGTAATCGGAAAAGTACGACTTTAGGAATTCGGTCATTTGGGTTGATTGTTTGTCCATCGGGAAGACAACCGTTTGACGATAATGATCAGCCAGCAATACCATGAGTTTTTCGTATTGGTAGCCGTTTTGATTAAACAAATCTACTTTTTGTTCATCAAGCTTTTGCAACCAATGGCGAATGCTGTTTGCCCCTGCATAAAATTGACTGTCCATATTCGCAGTGTCAGGGCAGGATTTGTCATCACACTTTGACAAGTCAACGTTGAAATTTTGAGATTCAAAACGAGACAACAACGCTTGTTGTGTAATAACAGAATCCGGCACAACGTTCATCAACGATGAAGGTTCCCAGTCGACCAAGCCTAACTTACGCCAATAGTTATCTCCCACATAATCAACATGGAATTTTTCCAAAATGTCTTGGCCAAGATCAGTTAGTCCTCCATCCCAATGCAGGTATAGAACAGGAATTTGGGCTTGCTCAGCGTATTCCAAAGCTTCGAGTACTGGTTTGTTGGTATCTCCAGATTGCAGATGCTGTGACAAGATCAATAAGTTTGGAGTATTGGTTTGCAAGCAGCTAAGTAGCTTCGAACCATCGCATAGGTTGGCCTCGTTAAACGCCAGCTCTTGTGAAACATTGTCTTTCAGCCAATTCCGAGTCGCTTGCTCATCCGGAAAGTAATAAGACTGATCCATTTGCGCGATGACGACGTTTGAAGTAACTCCGCCCGACAACCAAGTGACCAGGTTACTTAACCATTGCGTCATCGCCGCGTTGGAAGAGTCGGGAAAACGTTGTGCCGTTCTAAATGGGTTACTACCTAATAGTGCGTAACGTTGACCATTAGACTTTTCCCCGGCAACGCCAATTGACAGCGCTTGATCTTTGTAACCGCTTGCCATGGCCTTATTGGTCATCAAGATGGTGTCGTTGAAGCCATACTGAGGTGCCAAGATCGCGGCATCATGGGTTGGATCCCAATAAAGACCTGAAAGGTTTTTCGCAATTGCAGATTTGATCGTATTCGACTGCATCTTGTGGTCTTCTACAACCTGACGACTTTCTCGAATGAAATCGCTCGGGTCAGAAACGAGCAGTGCATTACCAGTTTCAAGAGCTTGTTGAACTGGAGCTGGCGTTGGTTTTACTTGAGCATTAGGTTGTGATTCTCCCTCTCCCCCACCACATCCTGTGGCTAAGGCGGCAATGCCCAACGATAGAATTGTTTTTTTCATTTTTACTTACTAAACAATGAGTTTATCGAATGTTAATGTAAGTTAATGAATAATAAGAAAGAGTCTTTTACATCGGCTGGAAAAATAGGAATGAAGATAACAAAATTATCAAAAGCAATAGCACCCACTCCGGTGCTATTGCCTCTATTGATAATTAGCTTAAAGGACGTAGATAAGCTAAGAAACGCTTCTCTGCCACTTTGAAACACCACAAAATCATAAACGTCAGTGCCATGTAGAACAGCCCCGCCGTCAGGAAAGACTCAAATGGTGCATAGTAGCGCGAGTTAACTAGACGCGCAGCACCAGTTAAATCCATGATGGTAACGATGCCCGCGACTGCACTTCCGTGCAGCATAAATATGACCTCGTTGGAATAAGCTGGTAATGCTCGACGCAATGCACTCGGCAAGATAATACGTCTGTATGTCATAAACTTACTCATGCCATAGGCTTTCGCAGCTTCCACCTCACCTTTCGGCAAACCATTAATCGCACCACGAATAATTTCTGCGGTGTAAGCCGATGTATTCAGAATAAAAGCGACCAAAGCACAGAACCAAGCGTTCTCCCACAAGGTATCTTTCACAGGGAAAAACTGATCCATGCCGTAGTAAATCAAATACAGCTGAACCAATAGCGGCGTTCCACGGAAAAAGTAAATGAATCCCCAAGAAGGTAAGCTTAGAGCGTAATTGGTACTATTGCGTGCCACGGCTAATGGGATAGAGACACACAAGCCAATAACCAACGCTAATCCCACTAACCAAACTGTTGTCCAAAGTCCCTGAAGATAAGTTGGAAAGCTTTCAATAATCAAAGAAAAGTCCATAACTTACCTCGCATGAATACTGAACTTACGCTCAACAAGCTTGAGTAGCCCGGTCGAAACGCTGGTAAAAAATAGAAAGATGAGCGCGACAGCCATGTAAAAGGTGAACGGCATTTTCGTTGTACCTGCTGCCAATGAGCTCATTCTCACCATGTCATCCAGACCAATAATGGAAACTAACGCTGTGGTCTTAAGTAACACTAACCAGTTATTACCAAATCCAGGTAATGCATGACGAATCATCTGAGGAAGTAAGATTCTTCTAAACGATAAAGCAGAACTCATCCCATAAGCTTTCGCCGCTTCTAATTCACCCTTGTCCACCGCCATGATCGCTCCACGAAAAGTCTCCGCCATGTAGGCGCCAAAGATAAAACCAATCGTGAGTACACCAGCTATAAATGGGCTGACATCAATATAATCAGGTAAGTAAGACGTCCATTCATGGTTTGGATCACTCGAGGCAAACCACTCGTTGAGCGTTTCGTTGATGGAGTAAAGGCTGTTATTTAAAAGTATTTGTCCACCAAAGAAAATTAGCATCATCAGAACCAAATCTGGAATGCCGCGAATGACGGTGGTGTAAAGAGTGGCAATCGCCCTTGCCCATTTGTAAGGCGCTAACTTAGCTAGTGCGCCAAGCATGCCTAAGACCATGGCGAGAATGAGTGAAAGCACTGCAACTTCTATTGTTACTAAAGCTCCTTTCAAAATCGAAGCTTCGTATCCTTGTAAATCTAGCATAGGTGAGTTCCTAATCCCTAAACTCAAAAAATCGACCGTTGACTACTTCTAGGAACAAGCCAACGGTCGCTTAATTACGGTTTATTCACCGTACACATCGTAGTTAAAGTATTTACCAGCAATTTCTTGGTAAACACCTTTCTCACGTAGTGAAATAATTGCTGCGTCGAGTTTCTTCGTCAGATCTTTGTCTTGTTTACGAACAGCGATACCCATACCTTCGCCAAACCATTTTGGATCGGTTAACGATGGTCCAACAAACTCATAAGCTTCGCCACCTGCTTTGTTGATCACACCCTCTTCTAGAGCAGACGCATCACCTAAAACGGCAGCAATTCGACCATTTTCTAGATCAAGATACGCTTCATCAAAAGAGCCATAACGCACAATTTCAACATCATCGCCGTAGTTGTCAGTTAAGTACTTGTCATGTGTCGTCGCACGTTGCACGCCAATTTTGACATCTTTAAGATTATCAAAATCTAGACCCGCACCTTTCTTAGCGATAAATTTATTTGGAATTTGTGCGTACTTGCCAGTGAAATCGACTTTTTTCTTGCGCTCTTCAGTGATAGACATTGCTGCGATGATGGCATCGTACTTACGTGCAAGCAGAGAAGGAATAATACCATCCCAATCTTGAGCGACGATTTTGCACTTCACTTGCATCTCTTCACAGAGTGCATTTGCCATGTCTACGTCAAAGCCTTTTATTGAGCCATCAGTTTCTGTCCAGCTAAACGGAGGGTAAGCACCTTCGATACCAAAGCGAACTGTTTTCCATTCTTTCGCTTGGGCAACACCTGATACTGCCGTTGCAGCAATCGTTGCTGCTAATAACCACTTTTTCATTTCCATACTCCTGTGATTGCTATTTTATTTCGTTTTGTTTGTTGTGTTGGCTTAGGAGGCAATAGTCTGCCGCCTAACAAATATTAGTAAATGGATGAGATAAACTGCTGTAATCGTTCTGAATCCGGGTTTGTAAATAGCTTAGCTGGATTTCCCTGTTCTTCCACTAAGCCTTGATGTAAAAACATCACATGGTTTGATACGTCACGCGCAAACGCCATTTCGTGCGTGACCACCAGCATAGTTCGCCCTTCATCTGCCAAATCTCTCATTACCCCCAGAACTTCTCCTACAAGTTCTGGGTCAAGCGCAGAAGTTGGCTCGTCAAACAACATCACCTCTGGGTCAACTGCTAGCGCACGGGCAATAGCTGCACGTTGCTGCTGGCCGCCAGATAAGTGCCCAGGGTAATAATCCTTACGCTCATACAAGCCTACCTTCTTAAGCAAGACTTCTGCGTTTTCAATCGCTTGAGCTTTTGGCACGCCTAAGACATGAACAGGCGCCTCAATCACGTTTTCTAGTACGGTTAGGTGAGACCAGAGGTTGAAACCTTGGAAAACCATTGCCAGGCGTGAGCGAATACGTTGGACTTGCTTTTCATTAGCAGGAACAGATTCACCTGCTCTGCTGTTCTTCATTTGGATTAATTCACCATTTACCCAAATTTCGCCCGCGGTAGGCGTTTCTAGCAAGTTGATACATCTGAGAAAGGTACTCTTACCTGAGCCGGAAGAGCCAATAATGGAGATAACATCTCCTTTGTGCGCGGCAAGTGAAATGCCTTTTAAAACTTCATTTTGTCCAAATGTTTTGTGCAGGTCTTTTATATCTAGCGCTGGTACATCATTCATGCGCCCTACTCCCTGTGTTTTTGTCACTGCAATTAAGGGACTCCGCCCTCTCTAATTCGGAACAAATTAGCACCGCCCCTTGAAACTTGCAACAAATTATTAACCTAAATAATTCGAATAGAAAGATACGATAGGCAAATTAATATGCAATATATAGCAACATATTCTTCAAAAGTTGAATATTAAATATAAAAAAGCCCCTTTCAAAGGGGCTTAATAAATTTACAAAAGTGTTAAGACGCTACTTAACCAATACCATAAAATCAGATTTCTGAGCATTCGTATTGACCTTCTCAGAATCAACTTCACTGATCACAAGACCATCGTGATCCACTTTAAGATCGGTCACATCACCATGAGAGAAAAGAGAAACAAAGTCATAGCTATTTAGGTTTGCTTCAGCAGACTCCACGACAATAGATTGTGAGAAATCACTTTTAGAAGAAACTTTCAAATCTTGCTTCACACTGTCATCGAATGTGTAGTAGAACAACTCCGGAACAACGACATCACTCTCTAAAGTTGTAAATATCTTGTGTGTTACTCGGTGTAGTGTTCCAGAGTTAGACTCTGCACGATATGCAAGGCGGCTAAAGCCTTTATCTTGGTCAGTGAAAGCAAAACCAGTATCAATAGTTGAGCCTCTCACCACATGCGACGCAGGCAGAGCATTTAGGTTGTAGTAAGCGCTTGGATCAATTGAGATATCCCAATTTGCGTCCTGATACATCTTTTGGTTCAGCACTACCGTCCAACCATTGATAGGTTTTTCAGCTGCAACACTGTAAGTCCAAGTTTCCGTTTTTGGCTCAAGCGGGTGGTAGAACTTCGTCGTTGACATAGGTAGCTCTGCAACTTCGTAGTTGTAATCACCAACAAGTACACTGATGTCTAAAGTGTCATATTTAAAAAGTGTTGGGTTCAAGATTGGAGAAGAGCCATTCATGCCAACCAACGGCAATGGTGATTCACTCGACCAATCGCGAATACCATACTGGTGCAGTTCTGTTTTCGCTGCGTCTGCATATTGTAGCACGACTGTCGACTCCATCTTCGAACCAATTGCTCTTACATCCAAAGAATCAATAGAATAGGTAGGCTTAGACTCTTTCGCAATTTTAGATATGAAGTTGTACTCTAAGCCACCAGCCTCCGTTGCTTCATATTTAAGGTCAGTTCGGGTAGCCTTACGGAAGTTGCCATTTTTATTGCAAGCAGACACCGCCTCTCGATTCATTGAGAACGTTGAGTTTCTAAGGTTATTGTCCTTTAAAAAATCTCGACCGAAGCTGTTTGCCGTAAATACTGTTCCAGAAGCATCAAGCAACTGATAAGTAAAATAGCCGTCCTCAGGAATGTCTTCTAGAACAAATTTCAAAGTAGTGCCTGATGGGTAGATAAAGTCGCCTTGACGGACACCATTCTTGTCTGAATAGAAACCGACGACCTTACCTCCTGTTAGCTGTGCACTTACGGCTGGTTGATAGGTCAATACCTGCTCGATGCCGTTGCCATCTACTCTTCGGTCGTAAATAGTACAGCTGTCTTTTTGTGCATTTGTTTCACTAATGACATTTGGAGCTGCAAAAGTAAAAGTGAATGTAGTTCTTGGTGTGGAACCACCGCCACCGCCGCCACCGCCGCCGCAACCGACCATTAACCCTGAGATGATTGCCACTAGTGGCAGTACTTTAAGCTGTTTCATGTCTTTTTCCTAAACTGAGCGGCAATGATTAGCCAAAAAATTGTCTTTGCTCTGTCCAAAGCAAGAATAAAGCCAGCTTTATATAATCACCGTGAATATTGACATTTAATCTGCATCTCGTGCAAAAGGACAAAAAGTTCTAATTTTATGCAACTTGTGTAATGAAATTACACAAGATCTCCGCATCTCATTCGCATGCCAGAAACTTTCTGTAGTTTTATTTCACAACCATTCTTAAAGTGATCTAAATCAATCACCCTAAATGGCTATCTTGCTAGACTCCTGCCAAAAGATGAGGCTTTTTTTTGCGCCTCAACACAATAAGTTATTAGCTATGCTTAGGCACAGTGTCGACGTGTAACAAATCTAACAATAGCTAGCATAAGCGTGCCGCAGGATGCGGATTAACACAATTGAATGAAGAATTCATAACTTTTAAATATATGAGGAATCTATGTCAGACGCAGTTAACAAAACGCACTCTGATTCAGATATCGAGACCAAGAGCTACCGTGAGCTTCATCGTCCAGCATCTGAGTTCGCAAGCCGTTCAGACTACCTAGACCACGAACTACAAATTATGAAGCCACGTCGTTTTGGCTTGAACTTGCCAGGTCGTGACTTCCGCTTTGAGCTTGAAGACCTTGTTCCAGCACTTGCTGGTACTATCGGTATTATCGCAATGTACTCTGCGGTAATGATGTCTTGGGCTGAAGGTCTTACTGCAGCATGGGACCACGTAAACTTAGGCAAGGACTTTGCTATCGAAGTTGCGCGTGTAGAAATGCTCATCCCTGCACTTCTTTTCTGTGTACTTGCCTCTGGTTTTATTAACCCTAAAGCCAATCTAGCAGGCAACCACGGCCCAATGATCCCTCTTATTGGTACCATCGCTCTTGCTGGTGCTCACCCTCTTGCATTAGCAATTCTCATTGGTGTGTTTGGTTTGATTTTGAGCCTCTTAAAAGGTGGGTCAAAACTGGTTAACCTCACCTCTGAAGGTACGGCTGGTGGCCTTCTTATTTTCTTAGGTTTAACCGGAACCATGAGCCAAATTAACTCTATTCAAGCTTGGGCTGTTGGTTTGCAATCCGATACGGTTGCCGCTGGTAGCATGGGTTACATCGGTCTAATTGTTCTTGCGGTTACCATTGGCTTATACGCGTTCCTTGCTAAAGTGAACAAACGCTGGCTAGCGATCCCTGTTTGTGCCTTCACTGGGCTTGCAATCGCACTTGCTCTTGGCGCAGGCTTCGATATTAAATTCGTAACCGAGACAGGCCTTCCAAACCTAAATCCAATCTACTGGTGGGGTTCAACAGAAGAAGGTTGGATGCTTGGTCTTCCTAATATGGAACACTTCATCGCTTCTCTACCATTCGCCATTCTTGCGGTAGCAATGTGGTCACCTGACTTCTTGGGTCACCGTATCTTCCAAGAGATGAACTACCCACGTAAGAGTGAGAAAGTGCTGATGGACGTTGATGACACAATGACAATGTGTTCCGTTCGCCAAATGGTCGGTACTGCAGTGGGTGGTGGTAACATCACATCATCTTGGGGGACTTACATGATCCCTGCTGCAATCGCGAAACGCCCTATTCCTGCTGGTGCCATCTTACTAGGCTCTCTATGTATTATTGTTGCAATCCTTGGTTTTCCTATGGACGTTGCAGTATGGCCTCCAGTTATGCGCGTTGCTCTTCTCGTTGGTGTATCTCTACCACTGCTTGAAGCTGGCATGCAGATGGTGAAGGACTCGAAAGACTCACAAGCAGCAGGTATCTGTATCTTTGGTTCTGCCGTTGTTAACCCAGTTCTAGCTTGGGCACTAACTATGCTTTTAGATAACAACGGTTTAATTGGAGATAAAGAGCGCGCGTCTCGCCTATCATTTGTAGACAAGATTGTGATCCCAGTAAGCGTACTTGTTATCTGTTTAGTTGCTATGCTTGCAGTTGGTATGCTTGAAGGCCAGTATGGCATCCAAGCTTGGCTATAAGCTAGCAGTCCAGAAATTTGTGGGTAGCGCTCGTCGCTACCCCATTTTTATCGAAATTTTTGAGGATTTATTGATTTAGTTTAAGGTTTGCAAAAAAATTTTAGTTTAACCTCTAACTGTTGCTTAAAAAGAGAAACGTTAAAACTAGTGACAATATTTATAGTTTTGTAAATCGAATACGTAAATTTAAGACTATAAATATTGTTATTCATAAGAGTGTACTGTTCCCCTCTTTTATCTGGGGATAGCTGGCTCAACGGCGAAGCAGTACGTATTTTTTTCTACTAAAAAGGTAGGTATGTCATGGCAGAGCAATTTGCTAAAGCTTGGGAAGGTTTTGCTGCAGGCGACTGGCAAAACGAAGTAAACGTTCGTGATTTCATTCAGAAGAACTACACTCCGTACGAAGGCGACGAATCTTTCCTAGTTTCTGAAGGTACTGAAGCGACTAACAAGCTTTGGGCTAAGGTAATGGAAGGCATCAAACAAGAGAACGCGACTCACGCTCCTGTTGATTTTGATACTTCAGTTATCTCTACCATCACTGCTCACGATGCAGGCTACATCGAAAAAGACCTAGAAACTATCGTAGGTCTTCAAACTGACGCTCCTCTAAAACGTGCGATCATCCCTAACGGTGGTATCCGCATGGTTGAAGGTTCATGCAAAGCCTACGACCGCGAGCTAGACCCACAAGTTAAAAAAATCTACACAGAATACCGTAAAACTCACAACCAAGGCGTTTTCGATATCTACACTCCTCAAATCATGGCGTGTCGTAAATCTGGCGTACTGACTGGTCTTCCAGATGCATACGGTCGTGGTCGTATCATCGGTGACTACCGTCGTGTTGCTCTATACGGTATTGACTTCCTAATGAAGGATAAATTCGCGCAGTTCTCTTCTCTACAAGAGCGTTTTGAGAACGGCGAAGACCTACAAATGACAATGCAGCTCCGTGAAGAGATCGCAGAGCAACACCGTGCTCTAGGTCAAATCAAAGAAATGGCTGCAAAATACGGTTGTGATATTTCTCGTCCTGCTGAAACTGCGCAAGAAGCTATTCAGTGGACTTACTTCGGTTACCTAGCTGCTGTTAAATCTCAAAACGGTGCGGCTATGTCTCTAGGTCGTACTTCTACGTTCCTAGACATCTTCATCGAACGTGATATCGCGGCTGGTAAGCTAACTGAAGAACAAGCTCAGGAAATGATCGACCACTTCGTAATGAAACTACGTATGGTTCGTTTCCTACGTACTCCTGAGTACGATGATCTATTCTCTGGCGACCCTATCTGGGCAACTGAGTCTATGGGTGGTATGGGTCTTGACGGTCGTACGCTAGTTACTCGTACAAACTTCCGTTTCCTAAACTCACTATACACTATGGGTCCTTCTCCAGAGCCAAACATCACTGTTCTTTGGTCTGAGCAACTACCTGAAGGCTTCAAGAAGTTCTGTGCGAAAGTATCTATCGATACTTCTTCTATTCAGTACGAAAATGACGACTTAATGCGTCCAGACATGAACTCTGACGACTACGCGATCGCATGTTGTGTATCTCCAATGGTTGTTGGTAAGCAAATGCAGTTCTTCGGTGCTCGTGCGAACCTTGCGAAAACAATGCTTTACACCATCAACGGTGGTGTGGATGAGAAGCTAAAAATCCAAGTTGGCCCGCAAATGCCTAAGATCGAAGGCGATGTTCTTAACTACGATGAACTGTGGGAGAAAATGGACCACTTCATGGATTGGCTAGCGAAACAATATGTGACTGCACTAAACGCTATCCACTTCATGCACGATAAGTACAGCTACGAAGCGGCACTAATGGCTCTACACGACCGTGACGTTAAACGTACTATGGCTTGTGGTATTGCTGGTCTATCTGTTGCGGCTGACTCACTATCTGCAATTAAATACGCAAAAGTTAAGCCAATTCGTGACGAAGACGGTCTAGCAATCGACTTCGAAATCGAAGGCGATTACCCTAAATTCGGTAACAACGACCCACGCGTTGATGACATTGCATGTGAACTTGTTTCTGTATTTATGGGCAAAATCCGTAAGCTTAAGACTTACCGTGATGCAATCCCTACTCAGTCAATTCTTACTATCACTTCAAACGTGGTTTACGGTAAGAAAACTGGTAACACGCCTGACGGTCGTCGTGCTGGTGCTCCATTTGCTCCAGGTGCAAACCCAATGCACGGTCGTGACGAGAAAGGTGCTGTAGCATCACTAACTTCAGTTGCTAAACTGCCGTTTGCTGACGCACAAGATGGTATCTCTTACACATTCTCTATCGTACCTAACGCACTAGGTAAAGATGAGGGTTCACAACGCGCTAACCTTGCTGGCCTTATGGATGGTTACTTCCACCACGAAGCGGGTATCGAAGGTGGTCAACACCTAAACGTGAACGTTCTTAACCGTGAAACTCTAGAAGACGCAGTTAAGCACCCAGAGAAATACCCTCAGCTAACAATCCGTGTATCTGGTTACGCTGTTCGCTTCAACTCTCTAACTGCAGAGCAACAAGCTGACGTAATCGCGCGTACATTCACTGAGTCTCTATAAGACTATAGCGAAATAACGTTCTAGTAATACAACAAAGGCTGATGCTAAGTAGCATCAGCCTTTTTTTATTTCTTGAATGAAAGTTGTGATATCGCGAAAGACTTTTGCCCGCATTCTTACGTATGATGCGAAAAAAGTTAGCAAATAAAGTCTATGAGATTTAGTAAATTAATTATTCTTACCCTTCTTTCTCCAGTTGCAATAGCATCCACTAAGTCTACGGTTTCTTTTACCATCGACAACGATGGTATTTTTGGCGTCGATCAAGACTATACGAATGGTGTTTTCCTTTCTTACGCGACAGACCAACTGACACAAGAAAGCCAATGGAAATGGCTGAGTCTAGCTAACTCAGAGCACGCCAATATCGATAAAATAGAGTTGGCTCTTGGCCACAAGATGTGGACTCCAAGCGACATTGAAGCCGATTATCCACTAATCAATGATCGCCCATATGCCGGTTACCTACACACCGAAATCAACTACCTTTCCCTAACGAGTGACAAAGCTGTACGGTACAATTTCACCATAGGAACTACGGGTGAAAGTTCGCTATCAGAAAAGGCGCAAGAAATCGTTCACGGCATAACAGGATCGACGGACCCTCAAGGTTGGGATTACCAGATTGAAGATAAAGTGGCGTTCAGCCTTGGTTACCGCGTATTTAACAAATTGATGCGCAGCGAAGAACAAAAAACACAATGGGAGATCACCAACATTAACGACATCAATGCGGGTAACTTCCGTAGTGATGTCTCTCAAGGCGTCATGTTTCGTTGGGGTACAAACCTAGCGAATAGCATCGGAGCCGCCAATATCAGTGTCGAAAGCCCTTTCTCAGCAAGTATGATCGCTCAGAACACGTCGAGTTGGTTCTTGTTCACCGGGTTTGAAGGTCGTTACCGCTTTAATGACATGACTATCGAAGGCGATCGTCCTGGCATTCCTGAACCGTCAGCGCCATACGACGTCACACTGCAAAATTGGCAAGCAAGTGCCGTCGCGGGAGTATCTTGGTACAACCAAAATTACGGTGCAAGCATCACCTTTACAATTAAAACACCGGATTATGAAGAAGCCCAAACCGATGTTTATGGGACAGGCTCGTTCTCCGTGTTCGCCTTTTTCTAAAAACTGGATTATCCCAGCATCGAAGTCAATCTAGATACACGGCAAGTTCTCGGGGTAGGTATTAACCACCTCGTGTTCAAGCGTTTATGTAGATTGGCTCCATCTATTTTCTTTCTTCAAATAACCTTGCATTTAGTACCGACAAAGCTGTTTTAACCCTGCTTTTTGTAATAAAATAACAGCTAGAATTTACTAGTAATGAGAGCAAAAGATGTCAACAGCTGGTCGTATTCACTCATTTGAGTCATGTGGTACCGTAGACGGACCTGGTATTCGATTTATCGTCTTCTTGCAAGGTTGTTTAATGCGCTGTAAGTATTGCCATAACCGCGATACTTGGGACACGCATGATGGCAAAGAAGTCACGGTTGAAGAAATCATTTCCGAAGCGAAAAGTTACCGCCACTTCATGAATGCATCAGGTGGTGGCGTTACTTGTTCTGGCGGCGAAGCGATGCTTCAACCGGAATTCGTACGTGATTTTTTCCGCGCAGCTAAAGCCGAGGGCATTCATACATGTCTAGATACTAACGGTTATGTTCGTAAGCACACTGATGTTATCGATGAAGTACTGGATGCAACAGACTTAGTCATGCTTGACATCAAACACATGAAAGACGAAGTGCACCAAGATCTCATCGGTGTATCCAACCGACGCACATTGGACTTTGCTCGTTACTTACAAAAAATCGGAAAGAAAACATGGATTCGCTATGTCGTCGTGCCTGGTTACACAGATGACCCAGAAGCAGCACACATGCTTGGTGAATTTATTAAAGACATGGATAACATCGAAAAGGTCGAGTTACTTCCTTACCACAAACTAGGGGCTCATAAGTGGGAAGCGTTAGGCTTAGAATACCCACTCGAAGGCGTAAACCCGCCACCGAAAGAAACCATGGATGAAATTCAATCCATTCTTGCTCAATACAACGATAACGTAAAATACTAAGTGAACCGCAAGACTAACCTCTTTAAAATACCAGCTTATTGCTGGTATTTTTTTGATTATATCTAAGCCTTATCAGTGAGTTTCTCTGCGATCATTTAGGTATAAAAAGAACGATAGAAATGATTGCGTAATGTTCGCATAGGAAGGAAGTAACATGGATTTGTTTAACTTAGGCTCTCTTGTTGTCTCAATTTGGATAGTAGCTGTCTACTGCCTACCAGATTGGAAAAAAGTCGTTTGGCCCAAAATGGAAAAAGAAAAAGGATTTCAGCACCTCGTTTTTGCAACGCTCTTCTTTTTCAGTATTTTATGGGCCGCTCAAGCAGGTGTAAAAGAAGGATTACAGATTCATTTTCTTGCACTAACAACGCTGACGATGATGTATGGGTGGCGCATGGCATTTCTACTCAGCATTCCCGCTATGTTGGTCAACCACCTACTACATGATGTGTCCTTGCTACTCTTACCCACGTCGTTAGTTCTATCTGCCCTAATTCCGATTTTCATTAGTTACTTAGTGTTTCTTCTGAGTTACCACTACTTGCCACGAAACATTTTTGTTTTCATCTTCGTTGCTGGATTTTTCAATGGCGCGATAACAGGAAGTCTGCACCTCATCATTAACTCTTTTTATCACCTATCCGTTGGTCACTACGATTGGGAAACCATTCAACATAACTACTTTGTTTTTGTGCCGTTGCTCGCCTTTCCTGAAGGTCTACTAAATGGTATGGCACTCGCGGTTTTAACCGTATTCAAGCCAGAGTGGCTGAGAGTATTTTCAGACCGAGACTACATATACAATCATTACCATAGATAAGTGTTTTTAAACTGGTCAAAAGTGACAGTTCTTGCCATTTTTTAGTATTAAATATGTGTTGAGATCATGTTTCACTCGTGTCTTAAGCGTTAACCTAAGCACATTAAAAATGTATTAGATATCTAGTGAGGTCACCATGGAAATGTCAAACGCTCAACGTTTGATTCTATCAAACCAATACAACCTTATGTCTCAACTTGATCCAAGTAATGCGGCCAAATACAAACGCTTACAAACGATCGTTGAACGTGGTTATGAACTACAAATGCGAGAGTTGAACAAAGATTTCGGCTGCCTCTCAGAAGCAGAGTGTCGTGAGATCATCGACGTTATGGAGATGTATCATGCGATGCAAGAATCTTACAACATGCTAGAAGATGAAGATCGCAGCAACGTGGATCAACGTCGCTTGAAGTTCTTGGGATTTGATATCGCTTCAGAAGCGCAACAAGTACATTACGTACGTTTTCTCATCGATTCTGAAGGTTTGTACCCTCAGTTTGACAAGGCAGATCATCACTTTAACAGCCAAATGCCGATGCTAGATAAATACCGCCGTATGCTGCAAACTTGGCGTAACTGCCCTCGTCAGTATCATTTATGTGAAAACGAACTAGCGCAAATCTTCAGCGCATAAAATGGTCATCTAAGAATGAGGAGAGCGCCCGCTCTCCTTGTTATTTACCCTGTCACAAACTTATCTAAGACTTTGCTCTCTTCCTACCTCTTTCACTTGCCTTGCTCAATGTAGAACAACGAATCACTGAGACTCTTCCGTCTTTGCCAAATATTTGATTTCTATTGCACCTATTCACGACATAAATTCGTCCTTAATAAAAGAGTGATTCAAATGTCACTTTTACAATAAATTCATAATTGTTAAGCAAAATTGCAAATCCCCGACTAGGCTTAAGTAGAGAAAGGCTGTGATTGAAAAATTCATATCCACCGCTCACCGTTGTAACGAAAAAACCGTCCATAAAGCAAAGTCTTTGGTGTCGCCAATCTTACATTCTGTACGAACCAAATATGATAACAGGACGTATATTCAAACAACAACGAGCATAACTGTTGGTGGAAAGCCTGAATCAACGTTCGTCGGTAGACTGACTATTAAAGGGGAAAGCGACATGAGTATTTTCGACCACTATCAATCAAGATATGAAGCTGCAAAAGATGAAGAGATGTCGTTACAGGAGTTTTTAGCCCTGTGTAAAGATGACAAAAGCGCTTATGCTAATGCAGCAGAACGCCTACTGATGGCGATTGGTGAACCAGAGATAATCGATACGGCAAAGGATCCGAGACTAAGCCGAATCTTCTCGAATCGTGTTATCTCTCGTTATGAAACCTTTAAAGACTTTTATGGCATGGAAGATGCCATAGAACAAATTGTGTCTTACCTAAAACATGCGGCGCAAGGCCTAGAAGAGCGTAAGCAGATTCTTTATCTACTCGGCCCTGTAGGTGGCGGTAAGTCTTCGCTTGCAGAAAAGCTTAAGGCTCTGATGGAACAGATGCCTATTTATGTTCTTACTGCTAACGGCGAACGCAGCCCAGTGAATGACCATCCATTCTGCCTATTCAAAGCCACAGAAGATGGCGATATTTTGAAAAAAGAATATGGCATCGAGCACCGTTATCTTCGCTCGATCATGTCTCCTTGGGCCGCTAAACGTCTTCACGAGTTTGGTGGTGATATCACCAAATTTAAAGTAGTGAAAGTACGCCCTTCTATCCTTGACCAAATCGGTATTGCCAAAACTGAACCAGGCGATGAAAACAACCAAGATATCTCATCATTGGTTGGTAAAGTCGATATTCGTAAGCTTGAACACTATTCGCAAGACGATCCAGACGCTTACAGCTACTCCGGTGCGCTGTGTAAAGCAAACCAAGGTTTAATGGAATTCGTTGAGATGTTCAAAGCACCAATCAAAGTGCTTCACCCGCTGTTAACAGCAACGCAAGAAGGCAACTTCAACGGTACAGAAGGCCTTTCTGCGATTCCATTCGACGGTATGATTCTGGCTCACTCAAACGAATCTGAGTGGCAGACCTTCCGTAACAACAAGAACAATGAAGCGTTCTTGGACCGTGTTTATATTGTGAAAGTACCTTACTGTCTACGTGTTTCAGAAGAAGTCAAAATCTACCAAAAACTTCTTGAAAACAGTGAGTTGTCTCAAGCCCCTTGTTCACCAAGCACGCTCGAGACTCTGGCACAATTCAGTATTCTTTCTCGACTTAAAGAGCCTGAAAACTCGTCCATCTTCTCTAAGATGCGTGTATACGACGGTGAAACGCTGAAAGATACGGATCCAAAGGCAAAAAGCTATCAAGAGTATCGTGATTATGCTGGTGTCGATGAAGGCATGAACGGTCTCTCAACACGTTTTGCCTTTAAGATTTTGTCACGCGTATTTAACTTCGACCAAACCGAAGTGGCAGCCAACCCTGTACATCTATTCTATGTGATTGAACAACAGGTTGAGCGCGAACAGTTCCCTGCTGAAACAGCAGAGAAATATCTCGAGTTCTTGAAAGGCTACCTAGTACCTCGATACGTTGAATTTATCGGTAAAGAGATTCAGACCGCTTATCTTGAGTCTTACTCTGAATACGGCCAAAACATCTTCGACCGATATGTCACCTATGCAGACTTCTGGATTCAAGACCAAGAGTACCGAGATCCAGAAACTGGTCAGCTATTTGATCGCTCTTCACTGAATGCTGAGCTAGAGAAGATCGAAAAAACAGCTGGTATTTCTAACCCGAAAGATTTCCGAAACGAAATCGTTAACTTTGTGCTTCGTGCGAAAGCGAATAACAATGGTCAAAACCCGGTTTGGACCAGCTACGAAAAACTGCGCACAGTAATCGAGAAGAAAATGTTCTCCAATACCGAAGAGCTACTTCCGGTTATCTCATTTAATGCGAAAACCTCTTCTGAAGATCAGAAGAAGCACGACGACTTTGTCGCTCGCATGATGGAAAAAGGCTATACCGAGAAACAGGTTCGCCTACTTTCTGAGTGGTACCTACGAGTACGTAAGTCATCCTAACCCAGTATTGAGTTAGGTCGCTTGTGAAACATGAAGAGGGCTATTTCATGGCGCAATTTATAGACCGAAGGCTCAATGGCAAGAACAAGAGCGCTGTTAATCGACAGCGCTTCTTGAAGCGCCACAAAGAGCAAATAAAAGAGTCGGTAGCAGACGCAGTGAATCGACGCTCGATTACGAATACGGAAACGGGCGAAGACGTCTCTATCCCTCACAAAGACATCAATGAGCCTATATTTCATCAAGGCAAAGGTGGTGTTCGCGAACGAGTTCATCCCGGTAACGACCAATTCATTACTGGTGATAAGATTGAGCGTCCCAAAGGTGGCGGTCAAGGTAGCGGCTCTGGAGAAGGGAACGCCAGTCCAGATGGAGAAGGCCAAGACGAATTTGTATTCCAAATATCAAAAGATGAGTACCTCGATATTTTGTTCGAAGATCTCGAGCTGCCTAATCTAGAAAAAAACCAAATTGCCAAAATCACAGAATGGAAAACGCACCGTGCAGGCTTTCAAACTGCCGGTATCCCTTCCAATATCGCCGTAGTACGTTCTCTGCAACAATCTCTTGCGCGCCGTACTGCAATGACTGCTGGTAAGAAACGACTTCTTAAAGAGTTAGAAGACGAACTTGCTCGCATCAAAAATATTGAACCTGCTCAGCAGTTTGAAGAGAACCGCTTGAAGGCTGAAATTGAAGAACTGCGCAAGAAAATCGAAAGCGTGCCGTTCATCGATACCTTCGACTTACGCTTCAAGAACTATGAGAAACGCCCGGTACCATCAAGCCAAGCGGTCATGTTCTGTCTAATGGACGTATCCGGTTCGATGGACCAGGCAACGAAAGACATCGCAAAACGCTTCTATGTTCTTTTGTACTTGTTCTTAACTCGTACCTACGAGAATGTCGAAGTCGTCTTTATCCGCCACCATACCCAAGCGAAGGAAGTGGACGAGCACGAATTTTTCTATTCACAAGAAACCGGGGGTACCATTGTATCTAGCGCGCTCAAGTTAATGGATGAAATAGTAAAAGAGCGATACCCGATTGGTCAGTGGAACATATATGCAGCTCAAGCATCCGACGGTGACAACTGGGCAGATGATTCGCCAAGATGCCGGGATCTGTTAGTGAACAAATTACTTCCAAACTGTCAGTACTACTCTTACATAGAGATCACGCGGCGCTCGCACCAAACTCTATGGCATGAGTACGAAAAACTCACTGAAGAGTTTCCTAATTTCGCAATGAAAAACATTCGCTCTGTGGAGGATATTTTCCCAGTCTTTCGTGAACTATTCCAAAAAGAAACGGCGTAAGGAGGCTAGCGATGAATACCGCAACGAGAAACCTCTCAGGAGAGGCGCCTAAGAAGCGTAACAGTAAAGTGTTGCCAGATGGACCAGATTGGACATTTGAGCTGTTAGAGCGATACCACAAAGAAATTAAGCGTGTCGCGGAGCATTATCGCCTAGACACTTACCCTAACCAAATAGAAGTGATTACTTCAGAACAGATGATGGATGCCTATTCAAGCATCGGCATGCCAATCAATTACAACCACTGGTCATTTGGTAAAAAATTCATTCAAACAGAGCAGAACTATAAACATGGTCAAATGGGGCTAGCCTACGAGATTGTGATTAACTCCGACCCTTGTATTGCTTATTTGATGGAAGAAAATACGGTAACAATGCAAGCACTCGTGATAGCACACGCGTGTTACGGCCATAACTCTTTTTTCAAAGGTAATTACCTATTCCAAACGTGGACTGACGCCAGTTCTATTATCGACTATCTGCTGTTCGCCAAAAAGTACTTAGCCGAATGTGAAGAACGATATGGCGTAAAAGAAGTGGAAAAGCTGCTCGACTCTTGTCACGCGTTAATGAACTTTGGTGTAGACCGCTACAAGCGTCCAGAGAAAATCTCAATTACAGAGGAAAAAGCAAGACAAGAAGAACGCGAAGCATACCTACAATCTCAAGTTAATGAGCTTTGGCGCACGGTACCAACAGCCAAGACGAAAGAGGAAGACATTAAAGAGCGATTCCCAAGCGAGCCTCAGGAAAACTTGCTCTACTTCTTCGAAAAACATGCGCCGTTGCTAGAGCCATGGCAACGTGAAGTTGTTCGGATCGTCCGTAAGATCAGTCAGTATTTTTATCCGCAAAAACAAACGCAAGTCATGAATGAAGGCTGGGCAACGTTCTGGCACTACACCATACTCAACCATCTTTATGATGAGGGCTTGGTGTCTGAAAAGTTCATTCTAGAGTTCTTACATAGCCACACCAGTGTCGTGGCTCAGCCGCCTTATAACAGTCCTTACTTTAATGGCATTAACCCCTACGCGTTAGGCTTTGCCATGTTCCGAGATATTAAGCGTATCTGCGAAGAACCAACTGATGAGGACAAGGAGTGGTTTCCAGATTTAGCAGGAACCGACTGGTTAGATGCAGTGCATTTCGCGATGCATAATTTCAAAGATGAAAGCTTTATTAGCCAATACCTTTCTCCGAAATTAATGCGTGATTTCAAGCTGTTTGCGATCAACGATGATGACCATAAGAACTTTATTGAAGTCGCTGCTATACACGATGAGATGGGTTATAAACGCATTAGAGAAACCTTAGCCGCTCAGTATAACTTATCTAATCTTGAGCCAAACATTCAGGTGTTTAATGTCGATGTCCGTGGTGATCGATCGCTTACGTTGCAGTACGTTCCTCACAACCGCATCCCACTTGATGATAGTTACGAAGAAGTTCTAAAGCACGTGTACCGATTATGGGGCTTTGATGTCATTCTCCAAGAAGTGAAAGACACCGGTCACCGAGAGGTGTTAGCGACCTGCCCTAAACGGAACCAATACGACACTAACATTTAACTAATACCGCGATACGAGTAAAACAAAAAAGGCTCCTAATTCAGGAGCCTTGTTTATTCTTAAATCTATATGAGCATTTGTTACGCTTGCTTTGCAACAATCGCGCGCACGGCTTCTAGGTCTTCGGGCGTATCAACCCCTGCCGCTGGTGCTTCTTTCGCTACCGCCACATGAATTTTTTCACCGTACCAAAGCACTCGCAGTTGCTCAAGACACTCAATCTGCTCTAATGCACTTGGTGCCCAGTTGACATACGTATTAATGAAACCAGCTCGATAAGCATAAATACCAATATGACGCATTAATGGGTTGGCAATGGTTTTGTCTTGTTTAGCAAAGTTATCGCGATCCCAAGGGATGGTTGCTCGACTAAAGTACAACGCATAGCCTTGCTCATCTGCGACAACTTTAACAGCGTTCGGGTTGAACACTTCCTCTTCCGAGTCTATTTCTACAGCTAACGTCGCCATCGGGGCTTCACACCCTGATAAGTTATCAGCAACCTGACGAATGATGGACGGCGGAATCAAAGGCTCATCCCCTTGCACATTAACAATAATGTGGTCTGACGGAATAGCCATCTTTTCAACAACTTCTGCAAGACGCTCCGTACCTGATTCGTGCTGGGGAGAGGTCATACAAACTTTACCACCAAATGACGAAACCGCTTTCGCAACACGCTCGTCATCAGTTGCAACGATGACATCTTCCGCACCCGCTTGTAGCGCTTGTTCATAAACCCACTGAACCATAGGCTTACCACCAATATCCGCTAGCGGTTTACCAGGCAAACGGCTCGATGCGTAGCGCGAAGGGATGACAACCGTAAAAGACATTAGCGTCCCTCATCCATGCTCATAGCGCGAGCTTCAGGCTCTAGCAGAACTGGAATACCCTCTTTGATCGGGTAAGCAAGGCGATCCAATTTGCAGATCAACTCTTGATTATCTTTATCGTACGTCAGCTTACCTTTGCAAACAGGGCAAGCTACAATCTCAAGTAGACGGTGATCCATAAGCCGCTTTAACCTCTTTTATTCTATTTAAAATTTGCTCTGCATCGTTTGACTCAAACTGGGCAGATACAGGCAGATACCACCAATTATCTTGCGCATAATGGCTGCACTTGACGGCATCTTTCTCGGTCATAATCACATTGGTCCCTTGTTGAGCCAATGCTTCTAATTCTTGTTGATCAAAGTCTTGATGGTCAGCAAAACCTTTTGTGACTTTAACATTTGCGTTCATCGAGTTTAGTGTATGAAAAAAACGCGGAGGATGCCCAATGCCCGCAAATGCGACGAGATCTTTCAACTCCGAGACATCCACATGTTGCTTAGTCTTAAGATTAATAGCTTTAGAGGGTGCTAAAGCCATTGCGATTTCGCCCGTATGCGCTTGACCGCCATTGGTGATGATAAAGTCGACTTCTTTAAGTCGCTCAATACCTTCACGTAAAGGACCTAATGGAATCAGGCTTTCATTCCCAAACCGGCGATTCCCATCCACAATCACTAACTCAATATCACGGCCTAACGCATAATGTTGTAATCCATCATCCGTAATTATGATATCCACATCCAAATCTAGCAGTGCTTTCACTGCATTTGAACGCACAGGATCTACCGCAACAGGTGCTCCTGTACGGCGATGAATCAACTTAGGTTCATCGCCACAATGCTTCGCTGGCGTATCTTCTTTTAGCACTAACGGATAGGCAGGAGCCTTTGCCCCATAACCACGAGAAACAACCCCCGGCTTAAAGCCCATTTGCTGTAGTTGCTCAACAAGCCACACAACAACTGGTGTTTTACCATTGCCACCAGCAGTGATATTGCCAACCACAACAACAGGTATAGGCGCATTATAAGCTTGCTTGCGGCCAGTTTGGTATTGCTTTCGCTTTGACTTGCTTATCGCTCCAAATAATAAACTCAGTGGCCACAAAAGCGGCCACAAGAGATATTTTATTGGATGGCTTTCAAACCAGATTTTTTCAATCACCGCGCTTATTCACCAAACTGAATACGGTGCAATTGTGCATACGCACCATTTTTCTCAATAAGCTCAGCGTGGTTGCCACGTTCAATGATGGCACCATCATCAACCACAAGAATTTCATCGGCTTTCTCGATTGTGGATAAGCGGTGCGCTATTACAAGTACCGTTTTGTCTTTTTGCAGCTCATCAAGTGCAGCTTGAATAGCTCGCTCGGATTCAGTATCCAAAGCTGAAGTTGCCTCATCAAGAATTAGCACTGGAGCATCACGCAATAGAGCTCGCGCAATCGCAACACGTTGGCGTTGACCACCAGACAAGCTAGCACCATTTTCACCAATCATCGCATCTAGTCCGCCATCCATCTTACTGATGAACTCCATCGCATGCGCGAGTGTTGCCGCTTTCTCGATATCACTGCGCTCGTATTGGCCATCCGTTGCGTACGCAATATTGTTTGCTATCGTGTCATTAAACAAATGAACATTTTGCGATACTAGTGCAAATTGCTGACGTAAATTCTTTAGCTCGTAATCACGAATATCATGCCCATCTAATGTGATAGATCCACTGCCAACATCATAGAAGCGGTTGAACAAGTTCGCGATGGTACTTTTACCTGAGCCAGAACGGCCAACTAGCGCCACCGTTTTTCCTCTTGGAATATCGAAGCTGACATTTTCCAATGCTGGTTTTTCTGCGCCAGTGTAAGTAAAGCTTACGTTTTTAACCGAAACATCGCCATTTGCGCGTTCAACTGTCAACTTACCTTCGTTTTTCTCAGGCTCGAGGTCAATTAACGCGAAGAGCGTTTGGCTCGCGGCCATACCACGTTGGAACTGAGAAGTAACGTTAGTCAGCGCTTTAAGTGGGCGCATCAGACCAAACATTGCAGAGAACACAACAGTAAATGTACCTGGAGTCAGTTGCTCTTTAATCGAATCAATACTTGCTAAATAAAGAACGGCAACAATTGCAAGTGATGCAATCATTTGGATGATAGGGTTAGCCGCCGCTTGAGCCGTCACCAACTTCATGCTTTGTTGACGCATTTGGTTGCTGACTTTTTCAAATCGTTGACGTTCGATGTCTTGGCCGCCATAGCTCAACACAACTTTATGGCCTTTCAGCATCTGCTCTGCTGATGCAGTTACGTTACCCATCATGGTCTGCATATTTTTGGATATTTTTCTAAAACGTTTAGAAACAACACCAATACCCCATGCCACAACGGGAGCAACAGCAAACAGCACTAGCGACAATTGCCAGCTGTTGTAAAACATCAAGACTAACAGACCAATGATACTTGCGCCTTCACGGACAATGCTCACCAACGCTTGGCTAGTTGCCGCTGACACTTGCTCTGAGTCGTAGGTTATACGCGACAATAAATTGCCCGTCTTTTCCTTATCAAAGTAAGACACCGGCATATGCATAAAGTGATTGAACACCATGCGACGGACTTGCATAACTACGTTGCCAGATACCCAACTCAAACAGTAGGTGGAGACAAATCCACTTATGCCACGAATGAACATCATAGCAAAAATAATCAATGGAAGCGTGCGTAAAAAATCAGACTCAGCGTTCCCAAAACCTTCATCGAGTAGCGGTTTTAGCAAGGAAATCATATAAGTATCTGATATTGCATTAATAACTAATGCTAAAACAGCAACGATTAGGCCAGATTTATAAAGGCGTATAAATTGCCAGAGACGCTTAAACGTCTGCCAAGTCGTTTCATCAGTATTTGTTGACATAGAAGTGCTTTGTTTTCTTACATTAAGGCATTCATTCTACTCTGTTAGCGCTCATATGCCTATCCCTAGAACGTACACTAAGTTTGCTAACGTATAAGACTGCCACTTTTACCCAGTAGATCTCCAATGTGTCATTGGCTAACCTACTCTGACTCAACTGATATTCAATCTTAAATAGGCTTTGTTGCGTAATTCGGACAGAAAACCAAGTCGTCCGAAATTGAATAATTATTAAACAATATACTGAGTTTCA